>CAZSKV010000343.1:0-1610 GCA_964607495.1 uncultured candidatus Brocadiaceae bacterium | reverse complement strand
TCGACGCGGTCGGCCTGCCGGGCTTCCAGTTCATCCAGGACCCGGTCAGCTACGACCCGAAGACCCACCACTCGAACATGGACGTCTGGGACCATGCGGTGGCCGACGACCTGCGTCAGGCCGCGACGATCATGGCCGCGTTCGCGTGGCACACCGCGCAGCGCGCGGAGAAGCTGCCGCGGAAATGAACCCCGCTCCGCGACGCGTCGGCGTCTGGATCTTCGGCGCGCTCGGCGGCCTCGCGACGACGGTGGTCGTCGGCGCGCGCGCGATCGCGCGCAAGCGCGCCTCGACCCAGGGCCTGCTGACCGCGACCGGGCTTTTCGCGAAGGTCCCGCTCGTGCCGATCCCGCAGCTCGTGTTCGGCGGGCACGAGGTGCGCAAGGGCACGCTCCACGACTCGGCGCTCGAGATCTACGAGCGCACCGGCACGTTGCGGCTGCCGCTGCTGCAGGCGCTGCGCGCCGACCTGCGCCGGACCTCGCGGGCGATCCGTCCGGGCACGCTCGTGCACGCCGGCAAGACCATCGCGGCGCTCGTCGGCAAGCGGCGGACGGCCCGGGGCGTGACGCTGCGCCAGGAGATCCGGCGCCTCGTGCGCGACCTGCAGGAGTTCCAGCAGCGCGAACGCCTGGACACGGTCGTGTGCGTGAACCTGACCTCGACCGAGCCGCCGCTCGAGCTCGCGGCTGCGCACCGCTCGCTGGCCCGCTTCGAGGCGGCGCTCGACGCCAACCGCCAGGACCTCGTGCGCCCGTCGACGCTCTATGCCTATGCCGCAGCGACGCTCGGGATGCCGTTCGTGCACTTCACGCCGGCCAACGCGACCCTGATCCCGGCGATCCAGGAACTCTTCGTGCGCCATGGCGTGCCCTTCGCCGGCCAGGACGGCAAGACCGGCGAGACGCTCGTGAAATCGAGCCTCGCGCCGATGTTCAAGTATCGCAACCTGCGCGTGCTCTCGTGGCAGGGCTACAACCTGCTCGGCGACCGCGACGGCGAGGTGCTGGCCGCGCCGGAGAACAAGCGCTCGAAGGTGCTGACCAAGGACGCGGTCCTCGCGCACATCCTCGGCTACGCCCCCCACACGCACGTCGGGATCGACTACGTGCCGTCGCTGCACGACCACAAGACCGCGTGGGACTTCGTGCACTTCGAGGGCTTCCTCGGCCACAAGATGGCGATGCAGTTCACGTGGCAGGGATGCGACGCGATCCTCGCGGCGCCGCTCGTCCTCGACCTCGTGCGCCTGGTCGAAGTCGCGAGCCGCCACGGTGCCTACGGCGCGCTGCCGCAGCTCGCGTGCTTCTTCAAGCAGCCGATCGGCGCCACCGAGCACGATCTGCACGCGCAGTGGCTGATGCTGTTGCGCTTCGCTGCGGAGCTGCGCGGGAGTTGACCTCGTAGGCTTGGGGAAACGCTCGTTGACACGGCGCTAGCCTCCGTCTCCCCCCGGGTTGCCGCGCTGCGAGAAGAAGAGTAGCCTTCTGCGCTCACGTGGGGTTGCCTGGCGAACGCTCGGAAGCCCCAGCGGATCGCTGCCGAGGCCCTCGAACGGAGAGCACCTGATGAACCCGTCTCTCGGGGGGGGCGCCCCCCCGGCGGGGGGG
>CAZSKV010000342.1:0-4373 GCA_964607495.1 uncultured candidatus Brocadiaceae bacterium | reverse complement strand
GCGCCCGAAGCGGTTGAAGTCGTTCACGTAGATCGAGCCGAGGTTCACCTGCAGCGTCTCGAAGAGGCCGAGCAACGGCACGCCGAGGGTCTTCGCCTTCACGCGGTCGACGTCGATGCCCACCTGCGGCACGTTCACGGTGAAGGTCGAGAACACGTTGTTCAGGGTCGGGTTCTGCCAGGCACGGCCGACGAGACCCTGCGTCCCGGCGAAGAGGCTGTCGAAGCCGAGGTCGGCGCGGTCCTCGACGTAGAGCTTGAACCCGCCGAGGGCGCCGAGGCCGAGCACTGGCGGCGGCGTGACCGCGAGCGCGAACGCCTCGGCGATCCCGGAGTACTTGCCGCTGAGCTCGCCGGCGATCGCCGGACCCGAGAGCTCGGGCGTGCGCCGTTGGGTGAAGGGTTTCAGCCCGACGAAGATCACTCCGGCGTTCGAGGCGATGCTGAAGCCGTTGATCGAGAGCCCCGGGAACGCGACCGCGTGCTCGACGCCGGGATGCTCGAGCGCGATCCGCGACATCTCGCGGATCACGCGCTCGGTGCGTTCGAGCGATGCCGCTTCGGGCAGCTGCGCGAACGCGACCAGGTACTGCTTGTCCTGGCTCGGCACGAAGCCCGTGGGCACCTTGTCGAACGCATAGCCGGTCAGCCCGACCAGCGCGGCATAGACCAGCAGCGCGAAGGCGCCACGGCGCAGCACCGCGCGCACGAGCGTCGAGTAGCGGGCGCCGGCCCAGTCGAACGCGTGCTGGAAGCCGCGGAAGAACCAGCCGAAGAGGAAGTCCAGCCCCCGCGTGATCCGGTCCCTCGGCGCGTGGTGATCCCGCAGCAGCGTGGCACTGAGCGCCGGCGAGAGCGTCAGCGAATTGAAGGCCGAGATCACGGTCGAGATCGCGATCGTGATCGCGAACTGCTTGTAGAACTGGCCGGTCAGGCCGCTGATGAACGCCGTCGGCACGAAGACCGCGCAGAGCACGAGCGCGGTCGCGATGATCGGTCCGGTCACCTCGCCCATCGCCTTCTTGGTGGCCTCGACCGGGCGCAGGCCCTCGCGGATGTTGCGCTCCACGTTCTCGACGACCACGATCGCGTCGTCGACGACGATGCCGATCGCGAGCACGAGGCCGAAGAGCGAGAGCGCGTTGATCGAGAAGCCGAACGCGCTCATCGCCGCGAACGTGCCGATCAGGGACACCGGCACCGCGGCCAGCGGAATGATCGAGGCGCGCCAGGTCTGCAGGAACACGACGACGACGATCACCACCAGCAGGATCGCCTCGAGCAACGTGATCACGACCTTCTCGATCGACTCGCGCACGAACACGGTCGGGTCGTAGACCACGCGGTACTCGATGCCCTCGGGGAAGCTCGCCTGCAGCTCGTCGAGCTTCGCGCGCACGTCCGCCGAGAGCTGCAACGCGTTCGCGCCCGGCGCCATGAAGATCGGGATCGCGACCGCGACCTGGTTGTCGAGCAGCGAGCGCAGCGCATAGGTGGCCGAGCCGAGCTCGATCCGGGCGACGTCGCCCAGGCGCGTCTTCTGCCCGTTGGCGCCGACCTTGATCACGATGCGGCTGAACTCCTCCTCGTCGACCAGCCGCCCCTGGGTCGAGATCTGCATCTCGAAGGCGTTGCCGCCCGCGCTCGGCTGCTGGCCGAGCGCGCCGGCCGCGACCTGCGTGTTCTGTTCGCGGATCGCCGCCAGCACGTCGCCGGGCGTCAGGCCGCGCGCGTTGAGCTTCCTCGGGTCGAGCCAGACGCGCATCGCGAACTCGCCGGTGCCGAAGATCTCGGCGTTGCCGACGCCCCGGATGCGCGCGAGCTCGTCCTTGACCTGCAGCGCCGCGAAGTTGCGCAGGTAGAGCTCGTCGTAGCGGCCGTTGGTGCAGATCAGGTGTGCGACCAGCGTCAGGTCGGGCGACTGCTTGAGCGTCGTCACGCCGAGCCGGCGCACGTCCTCGGGCAGCTTCGGCAGGGCCTGCGCGACCCGGTTCTGCACCTGGATCTGCGCGAGGTCCGGATCGGTGCCGAGCTGGAAGGTGACCGTCACCTGCAGGCTGCCGTCGCTCGCGGCCTGCGAGAACATGTAGAGCGCGTGCTCGACGCCGTTGATCGCCTGCTCGAGCGGCGCCGCCACGGTCGCGGCGATCGTGCTGGCGTTGGCACCGGGATAGTTGGCCCGGACCACGACCGACGGCGGCACGACCTCGGGATACTCGCTGACGGGCAGGCGCAGGAGCGAGAGCGCGCCGACGACCACGAGCAGCAGGGAGAGCACGCCGGCGAAGACCGGGCGACCGATGAAGAAATGCGAGAACTGCATGGTGCGGGCCTCAGCGTGCGTTCGGCGTGGACAGCTTGTCGGCCGCCGGCTCCGGCTGCACCGGCAGGCCGGGGCGGACCTTCGCGGCGTGGCCGGCGACGATCACGCGCTCGGTGGCCTTCACGCCCTCGAGGATCTCACGCCTGCCGTCGAAGCGCCCGCCGAGCCGGATCTTGCGGTACTCCGCCTTGTCGCCCTCGCCGACCACGAGCACGAAGCGCTGGTTCTGGTCGGTGTTGATCGCGCGTTCGGAGATCAGCACCGCCTCGCGCGGCGGGCCCAGCGGCAGGCGGGCGCGTGCGTAGAGGCCGGGCACCAGCTGTTCGTCGGCGTTCGCGCAGAGTCCGCGCAGCAGGATCGTCCCGCTCTTCATGTCGAGCTGGTTGTCGAGCGACTCGACCTCGCCGATGCGGCTGAACTGCTCTTCGTCGCCGATCGCGAGGCGCAGTGGCACGCGCTCGCCGCGCTGCTTCGCCGCCGCCCAGATCGCCTGGAAGCGCAGGTAGGAGGCTTCGTCGAGGTCGCCGAGGAAGTGCACCGGATCGACCGAGACCAGCGTGGTCATGATCGTCGTCATGCCGGCGACACCGCTCACGTGGTTGCCGACGGTGACCAGCGGCCGGCTGATCCGCCCGCGGATCGGCGCCTTGATCTGCGTGAACTCGAGATCGAGCTGTGCCGTCGCCTCGGCTGCGGCGGCAGCCGCCGCCGCGGCCTGCGCCTCGCGCAGGCGGCCGGTGCGCGCTTCGAGCTCCTCGGCACTGATCGCGCGCGTCGCGACCAGCGTCTGCGCGCGCGCGAGCTCCTTCTCGGCCGTGGCGAGGCGCACCTGCGCCGACTGCACCTGGGCTTGCGCGCGCGCGAGCTCCGCCGCATGCCAGCGCGGATCGATCACGAACAGCACGTCGCCCTTCGCGACGATCTGGCCGGCCTGGAACCGGACCTCCTGGATGTGGCCGCTGATCCGCGGCCGCACTTCGACGAAGTCCGTGGCCGCGATCCGGCCGGCCAGCTCGACCTGATCGACGATCGGCCGGCGTTCGGCGCGTTCGAACTCGACCCGCGGTGGCGGCAGGTGCGGCACGGCCGCCTGCTCGGCGGGACGCGAGCAGCCCAGGGCGCCGAATGCGATGGCGACCAGGCCGGTCCGAAGAGAGCGTGCAAGCGGATGCGGACGAGTCATGGCGAGATGGAGCGGGAAAGGACCGCGGGCGGCCGCACCTCAGCTGCGGATGCCCAGGATCTCGAAGCAGGCCGATTCGACCTCCTCGAGGGGGACGAGACTGTTCATGATCCGGGCGCGCGTCAGCACGCCTTCGAAGTAGTCGCTCAGGATCCGCGCCTTCCTGGCGGGATCGGGGGCCTCGATCAGGCCGGCCGCGTGTGCATCGCGGATCGCGACGGTGACGTACTGCTGGTGCGCTTGCAGCACCTCGTCGACCTTCTGGCGCAGCCGCGGCTGCTGGGTGCCGATCTCGGCGCCGAGCGTGAAGAGCGGGCAGCCGCAGACGCAGCCCGCGTCGGCGTACATCCGGCGCTGCTGGTCGATGCCGGAGCGGATGAAGCGGCGCAGCCGTTCGAGCGTCGGCTGGCTCGGCGCGAAGATCTGCTCGAGCTCCGCCCGGAACTCCGCCCACTGCGCGTCGATCGCGGCGATCGCGAGCTCCTCCTTGGAGGCGAAGAAGTGGTAGAAGCTGCCCTTGTTGACGCCGGCGGTCGCGCAGATCAGGTCCACGCCGGTCGCGTGGTAGCTGCTGCGCCAGATCAGGTCGGTCGCAACCTGCAGCAGCCGCGCGCGCGTATCAGGGGCCGGGGTCATCGGGAAGCCCGGCTGTAGTTCGAGTTGACCGATCGGTCAACACGGTTCTGTCGGGAACTTTTCCGCCAGCGGCCCCGCAGGTGACCTTCTCTCTAGGAGTCTGCGTCACGGGATGCGCCGCGCGCAATGCGCGGATGTTTGTCCAGGTTCGAGCGGCCGAATCGGCGGCAACTCTGGATGAGTTGCATAGATTCGGTCGCGCGAAGATGGGCGAAGAGACGCGCGTTCCGCG
>CAZSKV010000341.1:0-4835 GCA_964607495.1 uncultured candidatus Brocadiaceae bacterium | reverse complement strand
GAGGCCGAGCAGCTCTGCGATCGCATCGCGATCGTCGACCATGGCAAGCGCATCGCGCTCGGCTCGAGCCAGGAGCTCGTCGCCTCGATCGGCGGGGACCATGTGGTCGAAGCCACGGCCAAAGGCCTGTCGGCGCTCGTGACCGAGTCGGAACTCGCGGGGCTCGCCTCGGTACGGCGCTGCAAGGTCGGCGCCGACAACGTGCTGTTGACCGTGCAGGCCCCGCACCTCGTGGTGCCCGCGCTCTTGCAGCTGCTCGCCGCGCGTGGGCTGCAACTCGACGGTCTCGCGACCCGTCACACCAGCCTCGAGGACGTGTTCGTGCATCTGACCGGACGCCATCTGCGCGACGAGGCGGCCTGATGCGGGCTGCGGTCTACCTGCAGATCGTGCGCACGACCTTGCGCGAGTTCCTGCGCACGCCGGAAGCGTTGTTCTGGACGTACGGCTTCCCGCTGATCATGGCGGTCGTGCTGGGGCTCGCGTTCGCGGAGAAGAAGGAGCCGCCGCCGGTACACGTCGGCGTCCTCGCCGGTCCCGCCGCCGAGCTGCTCGCGCAGCAGGTTGGGCGCAGCGCCCGCCTGCGCCCGCGCGTCCTCGAGCCGGAAGCAGCGCGGCTCGCGCTCTCGCGCGGTCAGGTCGACCTCCTGCTCGGCGGCGATCCGCAACAGCCGAAGTTCGTCCTCGACCCCACGCGCCCGGAATGCGAACTCGCGCGCCTGCTGGTCGACGACGCGCTGCAGCGCGCCGCAGGCCGCACCGATCCGCTGCGCGTCGAGATCCGGCACGAGACGCAACCAGGCCACCGCTACATCGACTTCCTGATCCCTGGCCTGATCGGCCTGAACCTGCTGGGCTCGGGCCTCTGGGGCATCGGCTACAACCTGGTCGACATGCGCTCCAAGAAGCTGCTGAAGCGGCTGCTCGTGACGCCCATGCGTCGCTCGGAGTTCTTGTTCGGCTTCCTGTCGAGCCGGATCGTGCTGGCGGTGCCCGAGTCGATCGCGATCGCGATCTTCGGCAGCTTGGTGTTCGGCGTGCCCTGGCAGGGTTCGTGGCTGCTGATGTTGGCGCTGATCCTGGCTTGCGCGCTGGCCTTCAATGGCCTCGGCACGCTGATCGCCTCGCGGCCCAGGACCCTCGAAGGGGTGGCCGGGCTGATGAACCTCGTGCAGCTGCCGATGTGGCTGCTCGGTGGGTCGTTCTTCGCGACGTCACATTTCCCCGACTGGCTGCAACCGGTGGTACGGGCGCTGCCGCTGACCCAGTTCAACGACGCGATGCGGGAAACGATGCGGGGTGGCGACCAGGGCCCGGCGTGGTTCGCGATCGCCTACCTCACGGCCCTGGCCTGCGCCTGCTTCGCGCTGGCGGTCCGGTTCTTCCGCTGGGGGTGAGGGACGGGCCCCGGGCCAGCCATGCCTCGCCGTTCCCGCCGTCGCTGCGTATGGGTAGATTCCCAGATCCTCCTGCGACTGCCGGAACCCGGCGCCGCAGGGGCTTCGATCCCCCAACCTGACAAGGAGTACTCGTTTGAACCCCGTCTCCCTCACCCGCACGGCCCTGGCCGTCACGGTCCTCGCCCTCGCCGGCGTGGTCGTGGCGCAGGATCCGAAGCCGGCGCAGCCAGGCCAGCCAGCGCAGCCAGCGCTACGCCTGGCGGCACCCGCTGCGCCCCAGCAGAAGAGCCAGGAGGAGCTCAAGAAGCTCCTCGACGAGGAGTTGGCGCTCCCCGTGTTCAAGAACGCGCCTTGGACCTTCGATTACGACAAGGCCCGCGCTGAGGCCAAGAACAGCGGCAAGCTGATCTTCGGCTACTTCTCGCGTTCCTACGCGTATTGAGGCCCCTGCAAGGCCCTCGAGAAGGACGTTCTCTCGAAGGCCGAGTTTGCCGAGTTCGGCAAACAAGTCGTTCTCTTCTCCCACATCACCAGCCGCGTCGAAGGCGTGCCCCATCCTGACCTCCTGAAGGAGAAGGGTGGCACCGGCTTCCCGTCGCTGTTCTGGATGGACGCTGACGGCAATGTGCTCGCGCGCCAGGGCGAGCGTTCGGTCGAGGGGTTCACCAAGACCCTGAAGAACCTGAAGGCCCACGCCGATCTGAAGGCCAAGGCCGCCAAGGGCGACCGGGCCGCGACGGTGGACCTTCTCGTGAGCGAGATCGAGCTCGGCAAGCTCGACTTCGATGCCGCGAGCAAGCAGGCCAAGGGTCTCGGCGAGTTGACGAACGAGCAAAAGGCCCGGATCGATGGCCTGTTGCTCGGACTCGAAGTCAGCAAGCTCGCCAGCGCCAGGACCCCCGACGCCCGCGCCGCAGCCAGCAAGCAGATGCTCGGGATGATGAAAGAGGGCCGGATTCCGACCGGCAATGCCGCGCGCATCTTCTATTCGATGGCGATGACTGCAGCCGAAGCCGAGAAGGACGCCAAGGCGTTCGAGCAGGCGATGGAGGGCATCAAGCAGCTCGTGGGTGACGACGCCCGCGCGAAGCCGATGCTCGACAGCATGCAGAAGCGCCTCGACAAGCTGAAGGGCGACGGCGACAAGTAGCAGATTCCCACACAGGAGTCCCGGCCGGCCCCGCAAGGGGCCGGTTGCGTTTCCGGGGCCTGTGGCTCAGTCCTGCGGCTGCCCCGGGAAGCGGCGCAGGAAGCCGCTGAACACCTCGGGATCGAAGCTCGCGCCCACGAAGCGCTCACCATGCGGCTTGCCGGTGCGTGGGTCGACGACGACGAAGGTCGGCAGCGAGCGGTTGCCGACGAACTCGCGCTGCAGCTGCTCCATGCGCGCGAGCAGGCGATCGTCGCTCTTCAGATCGGTGTGCAATCGCGCCTCGACGAACCGTTTCAGTTCACCCGCGACCGCGGGCTTGCGGAAGATCGTCTCTTCCATCACGCGGCAGTTGTTTCAGGTGTAGCCCGTGAAGTTGACCAGCAGCCACTTGTGCTCCGCGTTGGCGGCGAGCAGGGCCTTGTCGTAGTCGTTCTCGACGATCTTATGCCCTTCGGTCGCGCCGCCGCGGGCCCGGCCGACGCTCTGCGTCTGCGGCGCGTGGTAGGGCGGGGCGATCGCCTCCATCACCAGGTCGAGCCGGTTGCCGAGGGCGCCATACCCGCAATAGAGCGCGAGCAGCATCGTCGCCAAGCCACCGAGCAGGCGGCCGGGGCCGATCTCGCCGGCGCCCTCGTCGCGCAGGCGGATCATCCCGAGCAGGTGCAGGCCGGCGACCAGGAACACGCCGCACCACAGCGTCAGGAAGAGCTCGCGCGGCAGCCAACCGAGCGTGTGCTGGTACTCGGCGTTCGAGAAGAACTTCAGCGCGGCCGCGAGCTCGACGAAGCCGAGGAAGACCTTCAACACGTGCATCCACTCGCCGCTCTTCGGCAGGTTCTGCAGCCGTCCGGGCATCAGGGCGAGCAGGACGAACGGGACCGCGCAGGTCAGGCCGAACACGCCCATGCCGAGCGCCACCCGTCCCAGCGAGCCGCCGGTCGCGCCGACGCTCAACAGCAGGCCCACGAATGGAGCCGTGCAGGTGAACGACGTGACCACGAACGTGAAACCCATGAAGAACACGCCGCTGATCCCGCCGCCGCGGGTCGAACGCGTGGCGAGATCGGTCAGTGCCTGCGGCGGTTCGAGGTTGATCAGGCCGAGCAGCGACACGGCGAAGAGCAGGAAGGCGACGCCGATCACGAGGTTCGTGACCCAGTGCTGCGCGAAGACCGTGATCGGCTCGCCGATCAGCACTCCGATCAGGACGAACATCAGGACGATGCCGGTGCCGTAGGCGAGCGCGAGCGGCAGCACGCGTCCGCCGCGTTGCGACGCCTGCTTCGTGAAGAACGAGATCGTGATCGGCACCATCGGATAGGTGCAGGGCATGGCCAGGGTGAACAGGCCGCCGAGGACCGCGAGCAGCAGGAACTTCCACAACCCCTGCCCCGGATCGCCGGGGGGAATGGGGCCCGCTCCGGTCGCTGTCGGGACCTTGGGTGGCTCGAGAGCTTGCGGCAGGCGCTCCGTGCGGGCCTCGCCGGCCTCGATCGTCAGGCTCGCCTGCACGATCTGCTTCTCGGGCGGTTCACAGTGCGATTCGTCGCAGACCATGAACGCGAGCTCGGCCGCCACCTCCAGCGCACCAGGCTTGGTGCCGGCCGGCACCACGAAGTCCTGTTCGAGCGCGAAGGTGTCGGCGAGCAGCCACTCGGTGAAGTCACCCTTGGTCTTCGGCACGCCGGGGGGGATCCGTGCGGGACCATGCGCGCGCAGTCCCTTGGGCTCGGCGACCGTGAACGCGATCGGTACGCTGTTCGGCTCCTTGCTGCCGTACGTGTGCCAGGCCGGTTCGACGGTCACTTCGATCGCGAGCGTGACCTGTTCGCCGCCGCGTGCGCTGGCGGGACGCCACTTGGCGCTGGCTGCGAGATGGGATTGCGCCGCCAGCAGCGACGCGAAACTGGCGAGGACGAGCGATGCGAGGAGCCGGCGGATCATTGGGGGCGCGGATGATACGGAGCGCGACAGATCCTCGATCCCGGCATCTGCGCCGGGCCGCGGTGGGTCGTGAGCAGGCTGAGCACCGGCGCAGCGATGTCGCTGCGGCGAGGTCGTCTTGCGCGCCGCAGGTCCCGGCGCTGCACACGACGCCATCTCGTCGAGCTTCCCCGAGCCGGTCCCGACACTCGGCGCTCGATCAGCTGGGCAGGTTTGTTTCCCCAGGTCAAATGCCTACGTCCTAGCCATGGGGGTCCCAACTTCCTGACCCCCACGGTACCGGGCAGTCCGGTCAAAGAATGGGATTCAGTCCCGGTCGACAGAAAAAGTGTGGGATT
>CAZSKV010000340.1:0-2068 GCA_964607495.1 uncultured candidatus Brocadiaceae bacterium | reverse complement strand
CACCTGCCTCGTCTACTGCCCGGAGGGGATCATCCGCCGGCAGGCTCCGGGCTACGAAGTGGACTACACCTACTGCAAGGGCTGCGGCATCTGCGTCGAGGAATGCCCCCGGCAGGCGATGGAGATGCTGGAGTCATGAGCACCGAGTTCCTGAGCGCCAACCATGCTGCGGCGATGGCTGCAACCCTCGCTGGACGGGCCAACGCACCCGCGCGCGGCTTCGGTGGCGGTGTCTACCCGATCACGCCGCAGACCGAGTGCATCGAGTTGCTCTGCCAGCAGGAGTTCGCGAAGGGCGAGATCGTGCGCGTGGAGAGCGAGCACAGCGCGATGGCTGTGTGCATCGGCATGGCCTTGACGGGCGCGCGCACTTTCACGGCCTCATCGTCCAACGGGCTGGCCTACATGACGGAGAACGTCTACGCCGCCGCCCTCTACCGCCTGCCAATCGTGATGATGGCGGTGAACCGGACGCTAGGACCGCCCTGGAACATCTGGGTGGACCACGGGGACACCCTGCTGCTGCGCGACTCCGGCTGGATCCAGTTCTACTGCGAGGACAACCAGGAGGTCTTCGACACGATCCTGCTCGCCTACCGCCTGGCCGAAGACGCCCGTGTGCTCTTGCCCGTGCTCGTGTGCCAGGACGCGTTCGTCCTGTCGCACACGATGATGCAGACCGATGTGCCGGATCCAGAGCGGATCGCGCGCTTCCTGCCCTGCCTCGAGCTGCCGCACCGGGTCGCCAACGAGGCGGTGACCGTCGGCGGCCTCGACTTCCCGCACGAGACCGAGGTGCACCGCCGGCAGCACGCGGAAGCGATGGCACGCGTGCCGCAGGTCTACCGGGAATGCCAGGACAGCTTCGCGGCGGTGTTCGGCCGCCGTCCCGCCGACCCCATCGAGCGCTACCGCATGGACGATGCCGAGGTGGGTCTGCTCGCCATGTCGACGACCGCGAGCACCGTGCGGACCGTGGTCGACGCCGCGCGTGCGCGCGGCCAGAAGGTCGGCAGCGTGCGGTTGCGCCTGTTCCGCCCGTTCCCTGGCGACCTGTTGACCGCGGCACTCGCACCGTGCCGGCGCATCGGCATGATCGACCGGGACATCAGTCTCGGCCTCGGCGGGGTCCTCTGGAGCGAAGCCAGGGCATGCGCTCCGGCCGGCTGCATGGTGCAGAACTACATCGTCGGCCTCGGCGGCGGAGACATCCGTCCGCGCGACATCGAACGCATCCTCACCGACCTCACGACCCGCGAGGTTGCCGGCGAACCGCAGATCCTGGAGGTGGCGTCATGATCGAACCGGCCCTGCACGGCATCGCCCAGACCAGCCGCGATCGCGCCGCGCCCCTGTTGCGCCCCGGCAACACCAACTGCGGCGGCTGCGGCATGTCGATCGTCCTCAACATGCTGAGCCGTGCGATCGCGCAGCGGCGCGTGCAGGTCGTGATCCCCGCGTGCTGCGGCATCGTGACCGCAGGCCCGTTCCCCTGGTCCGCCTACGGTGCGCCGGTCGTGGCCGCCACCTTTGCTTCGGCAGCAGCCGTGGCTTCTGGCATGGCAAGGGTCGCGCAGATGAACGGGGAGGACACGCGCGTGCTCTGCTTCGCCGGCGACGGCGGCACCTACGACATCGGCATGGCCACGCTGTCGGCGGCCGCCGAACGCGACGAGGACCTGCTCTACGTCTGCTACGACAACGAGATCTACGGCAACACCGGCGGCCAGCGCTCCTCGGCGACTCCGTTCGGGGCCCGCACCTCGACCACGCCTGCCGGCAAGTTGCAGCAGAAGAAGGACATCCTCGGGATCATGGCCGCCCACCGGATCCCCTACGCGGCGGCAGTCTCCCTCGCGCACCCGGAAGACGCCGTGGCGAAGTTCGACCACGCGCTCGGCCTGTCCGGCTTCCGCTTCCTGCACGTGCTGTCGCCGTGCCCCACGGGCTGGAAATCGGAGCCCGCCGAGGGCATCGCCCTCGTGCGCATGGCAGTCCGCTCGGGCCTCTATCCCGTCTACCAGATCGAGTCCGGTCGCCGACTGCGGATCGACGTCGAGCCGGACTT
>CAZSKV010000339.1:0-9068 GCA_964607495.1 uncultured candidatus Brocadiaceae bacterium | reverse complement strand
GTCGCGTCGGCCGGCCTCGCGCCGGGTGCTCAACTCGGCCGCGATCGGGAGGACCAGGAGCGCCGCGAGCGCGGCAGTGCTGGTCGCCGCCAACGCCTTGTTGCGCCGCACCCAGCGCAGGAAACGCACCGGCCACGACGGCGGCGCCGCCCGGACCGGCCTGAGTTCGAGCAGCGCCCCGAGGTCGTCCGCGAACTCCGCAGCGCTCGCGTAGCGGTCCGCGGCGGCGACCGCGATGGCCTTGTGCACGACGGTCTCCACATCCCGTGTGATCTCCCGGCGACGGCGGCGCAGCCGTTCCGGCACCCCGATCAGCACCTGGACGAACACATTCTCCGTCGTGCCGGCGACGAACGGGGCCCGGCCGCTGAGCGCTTCGTAGAGCGTGATGCCGAGCCCATAGATGTCCGCGGCGGGACCGATCGCAGCCTCGCCGCGAACCTGCTCGGGCGCCGCATAGAGCGGAGAGCCCTGGAAGGACCCCGCGAGCGTGACCGAGGGTTCGAGGAAGTCGCGCGCCAGGCCGAAGTCGATCAGCACGGCGCTGCCGTCCGCGCGCACGACCACATTGTGCGGCTTGACGTCGCGATGCACGACACCCGCCGCGTGCGCGCAGGCCAGGGCTTCGGCAAGGTCCTTCCCCCAGCGCAGCACCTGCGCGACGGGCAGCGGTTGGCCGGCAGCGGCCACGAGCTCGGCGAGGGTCTGGCCGCGCACGAGCTGCATCGCGAGGAACAGCCGCCCGTCGTGCTCGCCGTGCGCGTGGACAGCCACGAGCGCCTTGTGCTCGAGGCGGGCCAACGCCCTCGCCTCGCGCAGGAAGCGCTGGCGGTGCGCCTCCGAACGCGCGAGCTCAGGATGGAGCAGCTTGAGCGCAACCTCGCGACCCAGGGATTCCTCGACCGCGAGATAGACGACGCCCATTCCGCCGCTGCCGAGTTCTCGCAGGATCCGGAAGCCACCGACGCGCTCGCCCTGACCCAGCACCGGCGGGCGAGCGGGCGGTCCCATGCGCTGCAGGGCGGCCCACATCTGTCGCAGCCGGTCGGCGTGCTGCGGATGCGCCGCGCAGGTCCGTTCCAGCGCGGCTTCGCCCTCGACGTCCATGCGTTCGAGGCAGTCAGCGAAGAGGGTCTCGAGGTCGTTGTCGGCCATCCTCTGGAGCGCGGGCCGGCTGATATACCACGGCTGCGTGGCAACGGAGCGGGTCGCAATGATCGTGGGCCCATCGAGAAAAACCAGGCCGGCTGCGACCCGGTCCTGGCCTTCGGCCACGCGATGGGCTACAAGGTCGTCGTGGCAGGAGCACGGTCGGGAGCGATTGCTCTCTCCGACCAAAGCCATGACGATGCGATGGCTCGACAGCGAGCCTGAGTGTCATCGTTCCTTCTATCTGCTCCCGCCGTGGATTGTCCCACCGCAATGCGTGCGGTATCGACAGGTTGGCGCAGCGCACAGATTGCAATCGAGCGCCAGTCTGTCTGCTGTTGGAGCGAAGATGTCGAAGAAGCTGTACGTCGGAAACCTGAGTTACGAAGTCTCGAGCGCCGAACTCGAGAAGTACTTCCAGCCGCACGGGACCGTGGTCTCGAGCCAGATCATCTCGGACCGTGACACTGGTCAGTCGAAGGGTTTCGGATTCGTCGAGATGGCCACCGAGCAGGAGGCCCAGGCCGCGATCAAGGCCCTGAGCGGCGCCGAGCACAATGGGCGCCCGCTGACGGTCAACCTGGCCAAGCCCCGCACCGAGAGGCGCGATCCGCCGCGCTGACGCAGGTGGCAGCCGCCCGGTCGCGAACGCGATCGCGGGCTGTCCCGCGCCAGCCGCCTGGCTGGTCGAGAAGTCACGGCACAGGTCTGTCTGTGCTGTCCTGCATCCCCTTTCGGTGGCCGATCGGGCCACGCCCATCCTCCCGCAAGACCGGAGCTGAACGCCCATGGCCAGGACTCCCCAGACCCTCAAGAAGCGGCTCCGCGAGCGCGCCCTGCAGATGAAGCGGCTCGCCAAGATCAACAAGCGCCACGAACGGAACGCTGCCAAGCGCGAGGCCAAGAAGGCGGCCGAGAACGCCCCGCTCGCGGCCGACAAGCCACCCGACGCCAAGCCACCCGAAGCGGCGCCGGCCGATCCGGCCGTGCCGCCGATCCCGGCCCCGGCGGGAGGCACGCCATGATCTCCGAGACCATGACCAAGAAGGGCACGCCCGCGATCACCTCCGATCGCTGGCACGTGGTCCACGCGCGCTTCGCCGGCGACGAGAAGAGCGCACGCCCCTTCGTGCGCGCCATCGTGAGCGAACACGACGACCGCAAGACCTGCCACCAGGCAGCGCTCGCCCTCACGACCACGCTCCTGGCCGCGAGCAAGCGGATCCCGGTGAAGCGGCAGGACCAGGTCTTCTCCCGTCCACCGCACTACAAGTCCTTGAAGATGGGCCGCTGGCGCCAACCCGACCAGCCGGCTCGCGGCTGATCGTCCGGGAGCCGGCTGCCTCGATGCGCGCGGCCATGGGTGCGGTACAACCGGCGGCTCCCGGTTCCGCATGTCCGACGATTTCGCCGACCTGCTGCAGCGCGCACGGAGGGGTGAGCCCCCCGCGCGCGACCAGCTCGTGGAACGGCTGCTGCCGGGCCTGCGCGCCTACGTGCGTCTGCACACCGGGGCGGCACTGCGCGCCCACGAATCGTGCAGCGACCTCGTGCAGAGTGTGTGCATCGAGCTGGTGCAGGACCTCGACCAGTTCCGCGGCGACAACGAACCGGGCCTGCGTGACTGGGTGCACATCGCCGCGCTGCGCAAGGTCTTCGACCGGCAGCGCTACCTGCATGCCCAGCGGCGCGACGTCGCGAGGGTGGTCCCCGATGGCGAGGAGCAGTTGCGGGCAGCCTATGCGTCGCTCTGCACGCCGAGCCGGGTCGCGATCGCCCGGGAGGAACTCGCGCGCGTCGAGAGCGCATTCGACCGGCTCGAGCCCGAGCAGCGCGAAGTGCTGACGCTCGCCTGCATCACCGGGCTCTCGCACCAGGAGATCGCGGCCCGGATCGGCAAGAGCGAGGGCGCGACGCGCAAGATCCTCTCACGCGCCAGGGCACGCCTCGCGCTGCTGCTGACCGAATAGACCGGGACACCGCGGCAGTGCGAGGAGCCGTGCTGGCAGGCGCTCAATGGCCAAAGCCCAGCATCACGCCATTGCTGGCCTCGTAGCCGAGCGGCGCATTGCTGCCGACGTAGAAGCACTGGGCCACGAGGCTCACGCCCTGGAACGCCGGCTCGAGCGGAACCGCGAGGTTCGATTGCCACCCACCGGCGGTGTTCCAGAACGGCGGCAGCGCGATGTAGGCATTCAGGTCGATCCAGGACCTGCAGTCGCCACCGAGCGGGATCGGGCTCGGGGCAGGGAAGCCGAGGAAGATCGATCCCAACGCCCCGCCCGGGGCGTCGGAGCCCTCGAACCGGATCACCCCACCGAGGACTGGATCGCTGGCGGCGAGCCGCGAACGCCGGACTGTCGGCTGCGTCGCCCCGCAACTCCAGCCGATCGCCTGCGCGGTGGCGCCGGGCCAGTAGGCGAAGGGCTCGACGCCATAGGTCACGTCCCAGGCGTCGAACACGAGCTTGCCGCGCACGAGGCTCGCCTGCAGCGGATCGCTGCCGAACGGGCCACCACCACTGCCGGGAACGAAGTCGAGCGAGACCAGCGTGCCGTTCGTCGTGCCGTCCGAGCACCACACCTCCAGGCCGGTCTGGGGGCCCTGCGCCCTGAAGAAGAGCCGGCGGCTGCCGAGCTGCCACAGGTCGCTGCCTCCGAGGCCGCTCGTCGACCCCGGCCAGATGTCCTTCACCATCCACGTGCCCGGCGCCGAGCCGTCGCTGCGCCACAGCTCGGTGCCCCAACTCGGGTTGTTGCCCGCGAAGTAGACCGACGTGCCGAGCGCGAACAGCGGGCGCAGGCCACTGGCATTGGCGAGGAAGAACGGCGGGTTGGCGACCACTTCCTTGGTGCCGCCGACGAAACCGCTCGTCACATAGAGCCTGGTGCCGATCGCGAAGAACATCTGCCCGCCGGCAATCGTCAGCCCCCGGATCGCCGAGCCACCATTGCCCGGCGTGATGTCGAGGAAGAGCGCGGTGCCGAGCGGGGTTCCGTCGCTGTACCAGAGCTCCGTGCCGGAGAACCCGTCGTCGGCCAGGAACCAGATCCGGCCCTGATAGGCGAGCAACTGACTGGGCGAGGAAGCGCCTGGGCCGGTGCGGATGTCCTTGACGAGCGCTGTGCCGGCTGGCGTACCGTCGGTCTTCCACAGTTCCCCGTCGGCTCCGGCGAAGAAGAGCCAACCCGAGATCGCCGCGGCGCCCTGCGCCGAAGCGCCCGCGAGATCCAGCGTCCCGGCAGCGGTCCCATCGGACACGCACAGGCGCAGGCCCGAGGCCAGCGTGGCGAAGAACGCGAGCCGGTCGCCGAGCGGCACGAACCCCGATGGCTGGGCGCCGGCAGCTCCTGGGTAGAGATCCGCGACCATGGCGCCCGGCCCAACGCCGTCGCTGGACCAGAGCTCCATGCCAGCGGCCGGTGTCTGCGCCGCATAGAACAGCCGCTGCCCGGCCCGGCCGAGTTCGCGACCGACCGGGTTGCCGCCGAACTGGGCCGTGCCGCCTGCGGTGCCATCGGTCCGGTACAGGTACCAGCTGACGCCGTTGCCGGCAGGGCTCGCGATGAAGAACGACTTGCCGTCGAACTCGACGCATGCCCTTGGCGTGGAACCCTTGGTGCCAGGGGCGATGTCACGCAGCAGCGTGGCCTGGGCGGCGGCAGGTGCGACGAGGAGCAGGAGCAGGAGGGAGCGGGCGTGGCGCATGGGTGATGTGGGAAGGTCCACATGCCAGGGCGCCAGAACTGGCCGGGTGTGACTCCTGCAGCCCGGAAAGCAGAACGCGCCGCCACAGCTGCGGAGCTGCGACGGATCGAGAAGCTCGAGCGCGATCTGGCCCGACGTGACCAGATGATCGGCGAGCTGACGATCGCCAACCAGATCAAAGAAGGCAATCGAGGATGGCCTGATCTGACCGCGGAGCTGCGCCGCGAGATCGAGGAGGCGCTGAGAGCACCTGCTCGGCTCTCGCGCGTGCTCGATGCGCTCGGTGTCCGCGAACCAGTTGGTGTCGGCAGCCCGACTCTGCACGAACACGGAAGCGATCTGGTCCGGTACCGAAGCCGCAGAAGCCGGAGGTCGTGCTTGCTGTCACGGCGATGGCAGAAGCCAATCCGGGGCACGGCTACGAGCGGATCGCCGTGATGTGCCGCCGCAGCGGCACCAAGGTCAACGATCGCCAGGTCTACCGGGTGATGAAGGACGTGGGGTTGCTGCAGAAGCGCCGGCCGCTCACCGGCGAAACCCACCAGACCCGAAGCTGTTCGGATTGCTCCCGTCGGCGCCAAACCAGCTCTGCCAGATGGACGTGATCTACGTCAGCTTGCCGTCGTAGGGCTGGTGATACGTGATCACGGTGATCGAGGCGGACGACAACGCACCGCAGGAGATGAAAAGCGAACTCGCGAAGCTCGTCGCGCACCTGCAACAGGTGATCTTCGGCCGGAAGTGCGAGCGCTTGGCGAATGACAACACCGGAAGCTGCCGTTCCCCGAGCCCGAACCGGAGGAGCCGCCGCGACCGCCACGGCGCCTGCTCTTCGCGGTTGAGCAAGATCAGCTCCGCGAGTTCGTCGCGCGATGCCAGCGGCTGTCCGCGCACTCCGATCTGCTCGCGGTCCAGGAACCCGGTAGACCCGAAGCCCCTGCTCTCCTCGGGGGCTCCCCCCCGGGCGCGCGCCGCGGTGGTGGGGGCTAGGCAAGGCGCCTCAGTCGTCCTCCCGCTTGGGTGAACCGAGGGTGGTCCTGATAGCCCGCACCCCTACACCGACGCGCACAGTACCTCGGCACACCCAGGAACGACCAGCGTGCACGCCATGACCATCAGGGCCGGCCAGGTCGGATTCGATCGGTCGTCCGCATCGACGAAGACCCGCCTCGTTCCTGTCGGATGAGGGTCACCCAAAGCGTCGATCGACTCGTACGCTCCCCTCCCGTCCGGCGGCATCATCCATCCGCTACTTCGACCGCGGCACCGCCTCCCGGGAGCAACCAAGTCCGCCGGCAACTCTAGTCGCCAGCGGACATCGAGTGGCATACCCGGCAGGACTTGAACCTGCAACCTCCAGATCCGTAGTCTGGCGCTCTATCCAATTGAGCTACGGGTACTCGCGGGGCGGGGAATATAGAGTCGACCCCTGAGCCAGCAAGAGCTCAGTCGCGATTCTTTGCTGCGTCGCTAGAGCGACGAATGCTGGTCCCGCACGACGATTCCAGACAGGCGTAGCGACCCGGGAACCGCATCGCGTCCGGGCGGCGAGTCATCGCCCACGGCCCCCCGCCGGTTGCGGGTCAGCCGCGATGCGCGGCGGACACTGCGGCCTGCAGATGTGTCGCCAGGACGATCTCCAGCCCGTGCATCGCGCGCGCCTCGGGCAGCAGGTTCTCCTGCGGCTCCTCGAACACCAGCGCCGTGAGCGCGCCGCGCACGAACTCGAAGAGCCCGCGGCCGAGCACGAGGCTCTTGTCCAGTTCGGGCCCGGTGCCGCAGAGCTGGGGCAGCCAGCTGTGCGCGAGCGAACGCAGGGTCGCCGCGTCGATCGCCCCGGCGAGGATCGCCTCGATCCAGGAACGCGCCGCGCGCCGCCGCCGGTTGAGGACCGCAACCTGGATCGGCTCGGTCCGGCCCCTGCCACGCTGCCGGCGCAGGTCCCGCGCGATCGTGAAGTCGACGAGCGCGTTCGCGAGCCAGGCCGCCCGCGATTCGGCGCAGGAGCGCAGCCAGGCAATGCCGCGTTTCGCCTCGGCCGGAAGGACGCCCGCCCCTCCCTTCGGTTCGATGCGTACGAACGGCCGTGGTTCGCGCGTCGACTGCTGGATGGAGACTGGGCCCTGGTTGGGATTCGCCGTCTTTGCCATGCGGGAAAGATCGGCACTCGCCGCGCCCAGACTTGAGTCAGTCCAGGGCCCGCGTCCAGATCTCGTCGAGGATCTGGTCGGATTCCGGGGCCGGCCCGCCGGCGAGTGTCGCAGGGCGCGCCCCGTGCACCGCGTTGGTGACGAAGATCGCATCGGCCGCGCACAGCCCGCTGAACGTCGCCCGGACCTCGCGGACCGGCAGGCCGCGGGCGGCGAGACCTGCGAGCAGCACGGCGCGCGCGATCCCGGGCAGGAACGCACCGTTCACGGCCGGTGTGCGCCATTCTCCTTCGGCGGTCCAGAGCAGGTTGCCGACCGTCGTCTCCAGCACGTGATCCTCGCGGTCGACGACGACCGCATCGTCAGCGCCGGCCGCCTGGGCGCGCGCGCGCACGAGTTCGTAGTACGCACGGGAAGTGCACTTGATCGTCGCGAGCGGATCAGCTCCTTCGCGCGCGATCTCGGACCGCGCGAGGCGCACCGGCGCCCGGCTGCCGCGCTCGCGCGTGGTGATGCACAAGCCGCCCGGACCAAGCGTCATGCGCATGATCTGGCCCGCGTGTGCGTTGCGTTCGAGCAGCTCGCTGGCAGCCGCCCGCGCTGGCGCGAAGTCCGGGAGCGCGATGCCGAGGAGCCGCGCCCCCCGCGCGAGCCGGGTCACGTGCTGCTCCCAGAGCGGCAGCCGCAGCGCGACGGCGCCGAGGGTCTCGAACACGCCGACGCCCGACTGGAAGGTCGGATCGAGCGCGGAGATCGCGTGCGCCGTGGCGACGAAGCGACCGGCAACCCAGGCAGACGGCATGCAGCGCAGGTTATCCGCCGAGCGCGCCGAGCACTGGGGCGAGCAGCGCGGCCGCCGCCCGGGATCCGACGAGCCCCGGGGCCGGACGGCCGCCGAGATCTCCGGCCCAGACCACGACCACGTGCCGCGGCGTCACGCCGACGGCCCAGGCATCCCGGCGGTCCGACGAAGTGCCGGTCTTGCAGGCCGCGAGCCCCGCGGCGACCTGCTCGGGCGCCGGCGAGCGCGCCGAGAGCGCCGCGAGCAGGGTCGCGCGCGTCCCGGGAGAGAGGGCATCGCTGCGCAGGAGCTGCACGTAGGCGGCACCGAGTGCGAGGGGCGTGACCGCCACCGTGCCGAGTGCCGCATCGAGATGCAGGCGACGCCGCGGCAGCTCGAGGCCACAGGCGTGCAGGCGCGCACGGAACGCGTCCACGCCGACCGCTTCGAGCAGCGCGACCGCCGGCAGGTTGCGGGACTCGGCGAGCGCATCCGCGACCATCAACCGACCGGCGAACTCGCGTCCGAAGTTCTCGGGCCGGTACTCGCCCCACTGCCGTGGCTGATCGGCGAGCAGCGTGCGTTCGCCGATCACACCCTGCTCGAGGGCCTCGGCATAGAGGAAGGGTTTGAGCGTGCTGCCGGCTGAACGCGCGCAACGCGTCGCGTCGAGGCCCGTCGCCGCCTGGTCGCGGCTGCCGCACAAGGCGACGAGGTCGCCACTCTCGCGCGCGAGCACGACGATCGCGAGACCATCGGTGCCGAGCTCCTGCTCGCGGGCGACGATGTCCTCGATGCTGTGCTGCAGGTCGAGGTCGATCGCGGATCGCAGCTCCGGCGCCGGCGAGCGCGCGAGCAGCAGGGCGCAGGCATGCGGAGCCAGACGCGGCCACGCATGCCGGCGCGCCAGGAGCGGCAGCGCCGCGGCCGCGTCGGCAGCGGACGCACTCACCCGGCCGGCGGCGACCATCGCGGCCAGCACCTGGTTGCGCGCCGCCCGCAACAACGCAGGATCGTGCGCCGGCGACCGCCGTGTCGGCGCCGGGAGCATGGCGATGAGCGCTGCCGCCTCGTCGAGCGCCAGATCGCGCGCCCGCTTGCCGTACCAGTACCACGACGCGGCCTCGATGCCCCGCAGGGTGCCGCCGAACGGAACGTGGTTCAGATAGAGCTCGAGGATCTGCGGCTTGCTCGCGGCCCGCTCGAGCTGGCGCGCGCGCACCGCTTCCCAGACCTTTCCGGCGATCGTGCGAGCGTGGGGCTCCGCGAGCCGGGCGACC
>CAZSKV010000338.1:0-3766 GCA_964607495.1 uncultured candidatus Brocadiaceae bacterium | reverse complement strand
CAGGTGGCATGTTGGGATCCCCGGCCCGCCGCGCGGTCGAGCCGGCGCCTACCCGGTGTGCGCAACGCGGCCTTGGGAGTGCGCGGACGCCGCCCGCTCCACCTCGGCGGTCGGCGCCCCGGCGTAGGCACGCCCTGGCAGCAGGTGTTCCCGTTTCATCACCACGCTGTGCGCGGCGACGTGCGTGCCGGCTCCGATCTCGGCGCCATGGAGCAGCACGGCGCCACGGCCGACGGTTGCGCCCTGCCCGATCCGCACCCGGTCGAGCTTCAACACGCGGTCCTCGAAGCTGTGGGCCTGGAACAAGGCGTGTACGGTCGCTCCGTCTTCGAGGCGCAGCATGTCGGGATCGACGACCTGGGCGAAGCCCTCGCCGAGCAGGACCTGGCGGCCGATGCGCATGCCCATGGCGCGCAGGAACCAGGCCAGGAGCAGCGTGCCCTCGAGCTGGGAGAGCAGCCCGCGGCCGTAGCGCTGCCACACGACGTAGTGGAAGTCCCAACGGCTCGCCCAGCACGACCACAGCGCGTGCTGGCCCGGCCGCACGCGTCCGAGCAGCAACCACTTCAGGATCAGCACGACTGCGGCGAGCGCCACGCCGACCGCGAGCGTGCTCACCGGCACGGCGAAGGCGACCATGGCCCAGCCGCCCGCACTGTCCGCCAGCGCGAGCGCGTCGAACCAGAGCAGCACGAGCCAGGCCGGCAGCGCCGGCAGGAGGACGCGCGCTGCCTCCCAGCACAGGCGGTTCAGATAGCGAATCCAGCTCGGATCGTGCGTCAGGCGCCGGTCGAGCGTCACGATCTCCCGCCGCGGCAACAGGAACGGCGGGTGCCCGAACCACGAGCTGCCCGCCTGCATCCGCGCCGGATCGGCGACGGTGCACACGCCGAGCAACACGCCCGGCGGCAGCCGCTGGCCGGACCATACCACGACGTGGTTGCCGAGAAAGGTGTCGGCTCCGAGCTCGGTCCGCGCCACGGTCGCCGTGCCGCACGTGAGCCGCGGCGTGCCGAGGTAGATGCCGTCGGCGAGGAAGCTCTCGGCGCCGATCTGCGTGTGTTCCGGGAGCACGTCGAGGATCGTGCTGACCTCGCACTTGCGGCCGATGCGCATGCCGGCGAGGCGCAGCCACCACGGCCAGAACAAGGTGCCGCTGAGCCAGGTCCCCGCGCTCTCGACCAGTCCGCTGCGCAACCACAACCGCAGGTAGGCACACGACCGGATGCTGCACGTGCCCAGCGGCGCTGGTCCCGTGCAGCGCAATACCAGCGCCTGCACGAGCAACCAGATCGGCAGGGCGGCGACCGGGGCGAACACCGTCCACAACAGCCACTGTGGCCGCGAAGAGGGCCCACCGCGCCAGATCCAGTCCACGAGCTCGGCCTGGCCGATGCCCGCGAGGACGAGCCCGGCCACGAACAGCAGGGTCAGCGGCAAGGCGAGCAGCGGCGCGAGCAGCGCACGGCTTCCGAGCAACGCGATGCCGTACATCGTCGGATGCAGCTCGCGGCTCACGATGTCCACAGGCGGCACCGGGTCCGCATGTCCGGCGGCGCGCGCCGGGATGCCATCCCAGCGCTCACCGGCCGGGATGTGCGCGCCAGGCTCCAAGTGGGAGAGCGCGCACAGGACGGCACCCGCGCCGACCTCCGTGTCGCCGCCGACCCCGGCGCGCACTTCGAGCGTGCAACCTGCGGACAGGCGCACGGCTCCGACGACCAGCTGGCCCGCATCGAGCTCGACCAGGCCGAGGCTGACCTCGCGGCACAGGGTGACGTCGTCCCCGATCTCGAGCAGGTCCCAGCCGCCGCGCATCAGGTCGACGGCCCGATCGAAGTGCACGCGGCGGCCGATGCGTGCGCCGAGTGCGCGCAGGGCCACGCCGAGCAGGCCCGTGCCGGCGAAGAGCGTCCAGGGCACGAGGCGAGCCGTGTGCACGACGATCCAGTGCCGGACGTGGAACGAGCCCCAGGCCGGCGCGCGACCCGGTGTGTAACGCCCGATCAGCAGGCGCTTGACGAGTACCGCGAGTCCGAGAACGGACGCGGTGTAGGCGAGCAGCAGCACGGCCCCGAGCAAGGGTGCGAGGAGCACGGCGGCGGTCAGGCCGAGGGTCGCGACGCACTCCGGCAGGACGATCCACGCGACGCCGTAGGCCAGAGCGGATCCGAGCCCCAGGGTCAGGGCGATCCAAGCCGCCTGCACCAGGGTCGCGAGCCGAGGTCGACCACGGGTTGCGGTGGTGGTGTCGACAGGCAGGGGGGATGGGCCGGGCACCGTCCTGTCGCGCAGGGCGCGTGCCATGCCCGCGGCGCTGCGCGCCTCGTAGACATCGCGCACGGTCAGGGCCGCGGTCTCGGGGTCGCGGCGCAGGCGCGACACGAGCAGGGCCGCGCGCAACGAGTCGCCGCCCAGCGCGAAGAAGTCGGCGTCGGGCGCGCTCGCTGCCGCGCGTCCGAGGCTGGCGGCGATCGCCGCGGCGATGCGCGCTTCGAGCGGCGCACTGGCAGGGGGCGGCGCCGCGCTGGGTGGATCGGTTGCGGGCTGCGATACGGGCAAGGCCTTGCGGTCCAGCTTGCCGCCGATCGTCCGCGGCAGGCTCGCGAGCACGTGGAAGTGCGCGGGCACCATGTAGGCCGGCAGGGCGGCGCGCAGTCGCTGCTCGAGTTCGGCTGCTGGCGGGATGGAGCCGGGGCTTGCCGGGACGAGGAATGCAACCAGGCAGCGCGCGGCGTCTTCGCCCTGCACGCAGCAGGCAGCTTCGCGTACGCCGGGGCAGCGCGCGAGCTCGCTCTCGATGGCTTCGAGCTCGATCCGATACCCGCGGATCTTGACCTGCGCGTCGAGGCGCCCGAGGCACACCAGGCGGCCGTCGGCCTGCCGCACGGCCAGATCGCCGGTGCGGTAGATCCGGCCCAGACGCGGATGGTGCGGGAAGCGCGCCGCGCTGAGTTCGGGCAGGCCGAGGTAGCCACGCGCGAGTCCCGGACCGGAGAGGCAGAGCTCGCCCGGCGCGCCTTCGGCGAGTTCCTGCAGCGCTTCGTCGAGCACGTACGCGGACATCCCGTCGACCGGCGTTCCGATCGTGACCGGCTCGCCGGGATGCAGGCGGCCGCGCACGGCGGTCACGGTGCACTCGGTCGGCCCGTAGCCGTTCTCCAGCCAGAGGTCGCGTCCCCAGGTCGCGACCAGCTCCGGTGGCATCGCTTCGCCGCCGACATAGCACAGGCGCAGGTCCTGCAATGCCTTCGCAGGTTCCGGGCAGTCCATCGCGCGCAGCAACGTCGGCGGCGGACAGAACACCGTGATGCGTTCGCGCCGCAGCCAGCCCACGAGGTCGGGGCCGGCGCGCACGGTCTCGTCGTCGAGCACGACCAACGTCGCACCGGAGGCGAGGGCCAGCCAGGTCTCCTCGATCGACGAGTCGTAGGCCTGCGAGCTGCCCTGCGCGATCCGGTCACCCGGTCCGATCCGGAAGCGCGCGATCCCGGAGCGGATCAGGCGGACGGCGCCCGCGTGTTCGAGCAGCACGCCCTTGGGCTTCCCCGTCGTGCCCGAAGTGTAGATCACGTAGGCGAGGCCATCCTCGGAGAGCGCCGCCGGCGCGGGTGCCAGTGCCGGTGCGTGCGTGGCGCCGGCGAGGATCGTGGCGACGTCGAGTACCGGCACGGGCGGCGCGGTGATGCGCGCGGCCCCGTTCGCGTCGGTCAGCAACACGACGGCGCCCGAATCCGCGAGCACGTGCGCGAGGTGCGCATCCGGG
>CAZSKV010000337.1:0-5831 GCA_964607495.1 uncultured candidatus Brocadiaceae bacterium | reverse complement strand
TGGAAGAGCGACGGCACGGCCGCCGGCACCGCGCTGGTCAAGGACATCCTGCCGGGCCTGGGCACGAGCACGCTCGGATCGCTCGTGAACGCGAACGGCAAGCTGCTGTTCCGGGCCAACGACGGCATCTCCGGCGCGGAGCTCTGGACCTCGGACGGCACCGCGGCGGGCACGACGGCGGTGCGTGACATCTATGCCGGCTCGATCGGCGCCGTGCAGAGCAATGCGATCGTGCAGGCCGGCACCAGCACGCGCGTCGTGTTCGGCGCGGCGGATTCCGTCTCGGGCATGGAGCCGTGGTACAGCAATGGCACGACCGGCGGCACGAACCGCGCGGCCGATCTTGCGACCGGTGCCCTGAGCTCGAACCCGAGCTCGTTCACGACCGTCGGCGCGCGGATCTTCTTCGTCGCCTACGACGCGGCCTCAGGCACCGAGCTCTACGCGATGCCGCTCGGCGCGGTTGGCGGCGCCCTGGTCGCGAACATCGGCGCCGGCTGTCCGGGCACCGGCGGGCTGGTGCCGAAGATGTCGGCGACCGGGCAGCCCGTGCTGGGCAACGCGAGCTGGACGATCGACGTGACGCAGGCGCGTGCGAGCACGGCGTGCGTGTTCGGCCTCGCCGGCGGCTTCGGCACGATCCCGATCGGCGGCGGTTGCAACCTGCATCTGCTGCCACCGATGGTCACGCTGAACGCGAGCACCGACGCCGCCGGGCGGGCCGTCACGCCGGTGTCGGTGCCGAACGACTCGGCGCTGCTCGGCGCCCAGGTGTGGTCGCAGTACTTCATCGTCGACCCCAATGGCGCCTACCTGAACCAGCTCTCGTTCAGCGACGCCCTGCACTGCGTGATCGGCAACTGACGCGGACGCCGCCGTGATCCTCGAAGTCATCGCCTCGTCGATCTTCGATGCGATCACGGCCCACGCCGCTGGCGCCGACCGGCTCGAGCTCGCAGTCGACCTCGCCGCCGGCGGCCTCACGCCGAGTCTCGGCCTGCTCGAGGCCGTGCGCGCGGCCGTGCCGATCCCGGTGTTCGTGATGCTGCGGCCGCGGCCAGGCGGTTTCTGCTACGACCGCGACGAGTTCGCGGTGCTGCAACGCGACCTCGGGATCGCCAAGGCTGCCGGCGCGCACGGATTCGTGGCCGGCGTGCTGGGTGCCGATCGTCGCCTCGACCGCGACCGCATGCGGGCGCTGGTCGACCTCGCGGCTCCCCTCCCCCTGACCTGCCACCGCGCATTCGACCTGGTTCCCGACCAGACCGTCGCCCTCGAGGAACTCATCGGCCTCGGCGTGACCCGCGTGCTGAGTTCCGGCGCGGCGCCGGACGCCTTCGCCGGGCGCATGCGGCTCGCGGCCCTCGTGCAGCAGGCGGCCGGCCGGATCGTCGTCATGGCTGGAGCTGGGATCGAGGCTAGGAATGTGGGGGAGCTGGTTGCGGCGACCGGGGTGCGCGAGGTTCATGCGTCGTGCGCGATCGCGGTGGAGGATGACGCGGGGTTCGGACAAGCGCGCCGTGTCGATGGGGCCAAGGTCCGGGCACTTCGCTCATCACTTGGTACCGCGTACTTTTCTACCAGGATGGATTCCTGACCGCCGGCGTGCAGCACGTCGGGAATCCATCCTGGTAGAAAAGTACGCGGTACTTTGTCATCACTTGAGCGACGCCAGGTACTCGATCAGGTCGCGCAGTTCGCGCTGATCGAGCACGCCGCCCATGGCGGGCATCGCCGAGACCGGATCGGCGCGGGACTCGATGTCGGCCTTGTCGATCCTGACGCGGCCTTCGTTCTCGACTTCGAGTTCGAGCTGCGCCTTGTCCTCGCTGCGGATCAGGCCGGCCTTGACCACGCCGCTCTTGAGCTCGAAGGCCACCGTGCCGTAACCCGCAGCGATGACCTTGCTCGGCGCCAGCACGGCCTCGAGCAACTGCTCGCGCGAGAGCCTGGCCGCCACGCCCTTCAAGTCGGGGGCGGCAGTGCCGCCCTTGCCGTCCAGGGCATGGCACTTCGTGCACTGCGCCTCCTTCTTGTCGCGGAAGATCCGCTCGCCGCGCCGCCGGTCACCGCCCTGCAGGCACTCGCGGTGGCTGCCGACCGGATCCCCCTGCGACCGGGCCGCCTGGTGCGCGGCGAGCCGCTGCCGCACGCGCTCCGCCTTGCGCATGCCGAGGGCGAGCAGCAGATCGAGCTCGACTTCGGCCGCCAGGCCCGGATGCGCGAGGCGATCGAGCTCGGCCAGCAGCAGATCATCGGCAGCATCCGCAGCGATGCCGCCGATCGTGCGGTAGGCCTCCTGGCGTTCGGGGATCGGCCCGACGCGCAGGATCGCCTCGAGCGCCGGAAGGGTCGCCGCGGGATCGCGCTTGGCGAGCGCCTGCATCACGGCCTGGCGCACCTTGCCGTCGGCGTCGGCGAGGCGGCGCTTCAGGATCCTGTCGAGCTCGGGATGACCGAGCTGCAGCAGCGCCTCGAGCGCAGCCGTGCGCACGCTCGTCTGCCGGCCGCCGTCCTCGAACACCTGCAGGAGCCGCTTGCGTCCCCGCTCGGAGCCATGCTGCGCGAGCGCGCGCGCCGCGGCCTGCGCGAGCCCGTCGCTCGCACCGAGCAGCTCGACGCCGAGGTCGGCGAACTCGGCTGCCGGCAATGCGCCGGACGGAGCCGGGACCGGCCGCCAGTTGCCGGTCACCCGATCCCGGCCGCCAGGCCTGGCCCAGTGCGCGAGCGCGTCGAAGGCCTCCAGCCGCATCGCCTCGTCGAGTGCGGGCGCGCGTGCCGCCGCAAGCAGCGCCCGCGCGCTCGTCTCGGTCCCGAGCCGCACCTGCGCCGCGATCGCGCGGCGGATCACCGCCTGGTCGGTGAGTCCGGGCCGCGACAGCAGCGCCGCGAGCTCGGGCAGCGCCGCCTCGACCGGCAGGTCGTAGATCGCGCGCGCGGCTTCGGCGACGACCGCGGGATCGGGGTCCCCGAGGAATCCGGCCAAGGCCGCCGAGCCACAGCGACGCAGTGCCAGCACGAGGCCGATCCGGACCGCGGCCGCGGGATCCTGTGCGTGCGCGAGCAGGCGCGCCGGAGCGCCGAGCGCGCCGAGCGCGTGGCTCGCGGCATGGCGCAGGTAGACGTCGCGGTCGGCGTTGTCGCGCAGCAGCGCGCAGAGCTCGTCGACCGCTTCGAGGTCGCGCAGCTTGCCGAGCGCGAGCGCCGCGTGGTAACGCACGCGGCTCGTGCGATCTGTGAGCAGGCCGCGCAGCTTCGCCGCCGCCGGCTGGTGCCGGCGCTCGCCGAGCAGCCGCGCGCACAGCCCGCGGATCTCGCTGTCCGCATCGTCGAGCAGCGCGAGCAGGGTCGCATCCACACGCGCCGGCTCCTGCCCGAGCAGGGCGAGCGCCCACAACGCATGCACTCTGGCGAGACGGTCGTCGCGCTGTTGCGCGCGCTGCACCAGCACCGCGCACGCAGCCGCGCCGTGTTCGGCGCACGCGAAGTGCGCCTCCTGCCGCACGCGGCGGTCCGGGTGGCCGAGCAACGGCAGCAGCTCGGCCAGCGGCCGCCCGGCGAGGCCTTCGCGCAGCAGCTTGCCGACCTGCGCGACGACCGGGGCGCGCTGTGCCTGCGGCGCGAACGCGCGGTAGATGCGTCCCTTGCCGGAGCCGACCCAGCCCTCGACCCAGTCGGCGATCCAGAGCGCGCCGTCGGGCCCGAACTCGCAGTCGGTCGCGAGCACGCCCCAGAGGAACTTCTCGAAGCTCCCGAGCTCGAACCCCGCGCCGTGCGGCTGCAACCGGAACGCGAGCACCCCGCTGCCGCCGGCCCCGCCGGTGAAGTCCACGAGGAAGAAGTGCTCCGCGTACCGCTCCGGCAGACCCGTGCCCGGGTAGTACGCGAAGCCCGACGGGCCCGAGGCCATGTGCGCGAGCGGCGGCACGATCCACGCAGCCTGGCGCGGGAACGGCGTGTGCCAGAGCTTCTCGCGGTTCCATGGGCCGCGGTCGTCGAACCACTGGTAGCCGATCCGCCAGCCGCTGTCGCCGCCCTCGGTCACGTAGACGAGGCGCGCGCGGTCGCCCCCGTCGCCGTTGTTGTCCCCGGTGAAGAGGTTGCCCCACTGGTCGAACGCGAGCTCCTGCGGATTGCGCAAGCCGGTGTGGAACACCTCGAGGTTCTTGCCGTCGAGATCGCAGCGCAGCACGCCGCCACAATCGGGATACGCGAACCCGGGGGGCGCGAAGCCGCGATCACCGATCGAGAAGTAGAGCTTCTGGTCGGGACCGACCGCGAGGCCGTGCATGTCGTGTCCCATGTAGGAGACGTGCACGCCATAGCCGGTCGAGAGCACCTCCTTCTGCCGGCTCTTGCCGGTGGCCGGGTCGTCGTGCAGGCGCACGAGATCGGGGATGCAGGCGTAGTAGACCGCGCCGCGCCGCGCGAGCACCCCGGAGCCGATGCCGTCCTCGAGCCGGTTGAAGCCATCCGCGAACACCGTCGAACGGTCGGCCTTGCCGTCGCCGTCGCTGTCCTCGAGGCGACGCACCTGGTCGTGCCAGGCCGAGTACTTCTCGAACTCCTTCAGGTGCTTCTTCAGCAGCGCGATCCGATCGGCGACCGTCCGGCAAGCCAGATCCTCGTCGAGCCAGTACTGGTGGTTGCGCGTGTCGAACACGCCACGCTCGATCCGATGGCTCTCGGCGACGAACACCCGGCCCGCCTCGTCGACGCTCAGTGCGACCGGATTGGCGAGCAGCGGCTCGGCGGCCCAGAGCATCGCCTCGATCCCGGGGGCCTTCTGGAAGCGCGGCAACGCGAGCTCCGCTTCCTTGCTCGCGGGTGCGACTTTCGTCTGGTTCTGGTTGGTCGGATCCTGGGGGAGAAGCAGCAGGCCGAGGCAGAGTGCGATCGGGAGCATGGAGCCGGAGTCGTACGGATTCACCGCATCGCGGTCGACCCGGAACCGGCTTTCTGCTCAGGGCCGGGCGGTCGCGAGCCGCGTGCCGTCACCCACCGCCAGCAGCTGCTCGATCAGCATCAGGATCGCCCGCCGGCCCGCATCGCTGCCGGCAAGCCGCGGCAGGGCGCCGACCCAGACCGCAGGCGGCAGCGTGCCGGCCGCGCGCGCGGCGATCCAGGCGGCGTCGCGCAGCGGCAACCCCGCGTGCACGCAGGTGGCATGGGCGAGCAGCGCGGTCGCGCGATCCCGCACCGCCGGCAAGCGCTGCAGCCGTTCTGCCTCCTCGCCGCGCCCGTGCCGGCGCAGCACCTGCGGCGCCAGGACGCGGACCGCATAGTCCGCGACCAGGAACCCGCGCTCCTGCTCGTCTAGCCGCGTGCCGCGCGTGTTCACCAGGCGCGGGATCAGCGGCCGCAGATAACGCGAGCGCAGCCGGTCGTCCGGGATGCTGTCGTTGAACGCGCGCACGAGCGCGGCCAGCGTCGGGCAGGTGCATGCAGGACCATCGCTGTGCTCCTCGCCCGCGAGCCACGCCACCATCTCCATCGCACAGAGGCCATCACCACGCGTCGGATGTGCTCCAGCGCGGATCGGGAAGCGCTCGAGCAGCGAAGGGGTGGCTTTCTGGCTCATCGTGGGTCGTTCCGGGGCGGGAAAAGGGTGCAGAACTCTACCCCGCGCCACGCACGGCGCATGCCAGGCTGCCTGCGCGCCGGGATCGTCTGATCGCACCGGCAGTTGCGCGCCAGACACCGCGAGGTTCACTTGCCCGCCATGCACACCCGTCCCCTTTGGATCGTCGCGCTCCTGGCCACCGCCTGTGCCTCGGGTCCTGACCCGGAGCCGGCCGGCCCTCCGCGCTGGTTCACCGGCCTCGGCGACC
>CAZSKV010000336.1:0-3084 GCA_964607495.1 uncultured candidatus Brocadiaceae bacterium | reverse complement strand
GCCGGTCGCGAGTTCGCAGCGCGAGAAGTACTCGAAGCTCTGGCCGGGTTCGAGATCCGGATGCTGCCCGACGACGCCGGGGCCGCGCACTTCGCGCTCCTCGTTGTTCGCGTCCCGGATGATCCAGTGGCGGCTCAGCAGCTTGGCGCGCCGCTCGCCGACGTTGGTCAGGATCACGCGGTAGGCGAAGACGAAGCAGGGAGTGTCAGGGTCGGAATGGTCTGGCAGGAACTGGGCAGCCACGCGCACGCGGATGCCCTCCGTGGTGGTGTCGGAGTGACCGTTCGCCATGGTGGTGGTGGGTGGAACTTACCTACGCAGCCGGGAACTGTCATGGCTGCGAAGGCCGCACTTTCTTTGCCTGTGCCCGGACTTTCTGGGGACGCGACCGGGTCCGCTCCGGCCGCGCCGGAGATCAGGGTGCTGGGAAGATTTGCCGCGTCAGGCCCGTGCGAAGGTCGATCTCCCAGAGCGATCGGCTGTCGGTTCCGACGTAGAGCGCGGTCGCGGCGGCTGGGAAGCCGACGATCTGTGCACCCTGGAACGCGACCCCAAAGCTCGTGCCTCCGGGAGGCAGCACCGCGAGCCACGCGCCACCCTCGCGCAGCAGTCCGCTGAGCCAGAAGATCCGGCTGCCGTCCGGCGCGCGCAAGGGCCAGGCGCCGCAGTCGCCGAGCCGGACGAACTTCCCCGGGCTCGCGACCCCGGACTTCGCGAGGTTCGCTGGCCAATGCAGCGGTTGCAGCACATCCGTCTGCGGGTGCCAGGCAAAGGGCTCTTGCCCGCGGAGCAGCAGCACCCTGCCATCGTCGAGCCGCGCGGCGACGCGGTCCCCGTCCTGCAGCGCCCCGACCGGCTCCGCGAGGCCGGTCTCGGGCTCGAGAAGCCGCCAGCGGACCGGCCGCCCGCGGTCCTGATCAGCCACGAGCCAGCCCGTCTCGAGCACGAAGGCGAAGCCATGCGCGAACTCCTGCTGGCGGTAGAGCTTGCCACGGCCCAGGTCGTAGAGCCGCGGCGAGCGGTCGCCGCAGTACACACGTATGCCGAGGCCGGCCGCCGAGTGAGGGATGTCCCGGGGATCCCAGGGCAGCGTGGCGATGCCACCGTCCGCGCTCTCGACCTCGAGGCGGCGATCGAGGAACCACGCGCGTCTGCCGTCGGGCAGCCGGAGCGGGGTCGACGCCCGCAGGTCGCGGCGCAGATCCGCGGTCGACGGCTCGGCGGCGCGGGTGGCGCTCGCCGTCAAGGTCCATTCGCCGCTCGTACCGTCGGTCAGCCAGAGCCAGTCATGCGCCGACGCGACGGGCAGGCCGCGCTGTTCGCGGGCCGGGACCTGGAAGCTGTGGCCGGGCGGGCCGAAGAGCTGCCAGCTCCCGGTCACGAGGTTGACCTGCAGCGGGAAGAAGGAGTGCGAGCGGCTCAGGGGCGATGGCGCGGAGGTGTTCAGGTAGGCGAAGCGTCCGTCCGCGCTCAGCGAGCCATTGCGGATCGTCAGCCCGCGCGCGAAATCAGGTGTGCGTTCGCACCAGTGCAGGTATCCGGCCAGGGCCCATCCCGGCGCGAGCACGATCAGGAGTGCCGGCAGCGCGCGCGCGGCCGCGCGACCGAGGCCGCGCGAGAATCTGCGGCCGTGCACGAACACGAGCCAGCCGATCGCGAGCGCCAGCGGGATCTGCAAGCTCTCCCATGGCTCCGTGAGCGTGTACTCGTGGCGCGCCCCGGAGCCGATGCGGAGCGTGAACACGATCGGGCCGAAGAGCAGTGCGAGCGCCGGCAGCGCCAGCAGGCCGCGCGTCAGGAACCCGGCCAACGCGAAGAGCCACGCCGCGAGGGCGCCGGCGCCGAGCACGGTGTCGGCCACCGGGCCGCGCCACGCATCGACCGGGTCGTGCCAGGTGCCCTCGATCACCAGCAGGCGCGCGAGCGAGGTCGCGACCCAGCCGAGCGCGGGCAGGCAGAACAGCGCCGCGCCGAGCACGAGCACCTTGCCGCAGTAGGCGCGCGCGAGCCCGCCGGGCAGGCGCGTCAGGAAGCCGAGCGTGCCGCGCATCGCCTCGCCCGGCAGGGCCTCGGTCCCGAGCAGCAGCGCCGCGAAGAGGTAGCCGAAGGCGACGCCGACCGCGACCAGGCTGCCGTCCTCGACGTGTTGCCGCGGCACGAGGCACGCGGCCACGGGTGCCCCGACCAGCAGCAGCAAGAGATAGGCGAGCAGCACGCTGCGTTGCGCGCGTACTTCGCGCCACGCATGCCAGAGGATCGCGTTCATGCGCAGGCCTCCTGCAGCAGCGCGCCGATCGCCGCCGGCAGCCGGCCCTGGTCGGCGCCGACGAGCTCCTCGAGCGGGCCGTGGCGCACGATCCTGCCGTGCGCGAGCACGGCGATCCGGTCGGCGAGACGCGCAGTCACATCGAGCTCGTGGGTCGCACAGAGCACGCTCATGCCGGCATCACGCAAGGGACCGAGCACGCCGGCCAGCACCTCGTCCCGGACCAGGGGATCGAGCCCCGCGAACGGCTCGTCGAGCAGCAGCAGGCGCGGCCGTGGCGCGAGCGCCGCGACCAGCATCGCCTTCATCGCCTCGCCGCGCGAGAGCTGGGCGAAGCGGCGGTCGGGCGGCACGCGCAGCTCCGCGGCGAGACGCATGGCGTAGCCGGAGTCGAAGCCGCGGTAGTGCGCGCGCAGGAACGCGCAGAGCTCGCGCGGCGTGATCCAGCGGTCGACGTCCGGTTCGCTCGGCACGTAGCCGACCGCCTGCTGCACGGCCTGCGCCGCGTGCACCGGGTCGCGGCCGAGCACCGTGATCCGTCCCTGCGCGGCCCGCAGCACCCCGAGCGCCAGACGCAGCAGCGTGCTCTTGCCGCTGCCGTTCTCGCCGAGCAACACGGTCACCTCGCCCGGCGCCAACGCGAAGTCGAGCTCGCGCAGCACCTCCTTGTTGCCAAAGCGCATCGACACCCGCTCACAACGCAACACGTCGGCACTCATCGCGATTCCTCCAGCAGGGCTTCCAGCAGATCGGCGGGCAGGTGGCCGGCGGCGAGCGCAGCCGCGAACGCGGCCTGCAGCGCATCCCAGGTCGCGGCG
>CAZSKV010000335.1:0-8184 GCA_964607495.1 uncultured candidatus Brocadiaceae bacterium | reverse complement strand
GCCGACGCCGTACTGCCCGTTCACCTCGCGGCAGCAGATCGGCCACTTCCTCTACGTGCTCGACCGTGACAACCGGCAGATCCTGGTGCTGAACAGCAACCGGTTCACGATCCTCGACACGATCCGGCTGACCGATCCGTTCAGCATGACGATGTCCCCGAACATGACCCGCCTGGCGGTCACGAACTACGCCTCGTCGACGGTCTCGATCATCGACATCGATCCGACGAGCCCCAGCCTGCACACGGTCGTCGCCGAGACCCGCGTCGAGACCGGCCCGACCGGCATCGCCTGGCAACCGGAAGGCGAGGACATCTTCGTGGTCAGCACGCCCTCGAACGCTGCGACGATCCTGTCGGGTCTCGACTACTCGCGGCGCAAGACGGTCACGGGCTTCTTGAACAGCCCGATCGAGGTCGCGGTCACGCCGCGCTACACCACGACGGCCAACCAGAGCAACGTCTACTACGCCTACGTGCTGAACGCCAACGGCACGGTCGCGGTCTACGAGTCCGGTCCGGACGGCGTCAACGGCATCGGCTTCAACGACATCATCGGCACGGTGCCCAACGTCGTGTTCTCGCGGCCGAGCACGATCAAGCTCGACTACCAGTCGCTCCAGAGCTCGGTGCTGGTCGCGCACCTGGCCGATGCCTCCGGCGGTGGCGTCGCCGGCCAGATCTCGCGCCTCGAGCTGACTGGTTCGCCGCTCGGCCCGTTGCCCCTGAACCCGAGCAGCGGTGGCTTCATCCTGCCGCCGACCTTCCGCCAGAAGGAATGGACCGTCACCCAGCGTTTCGGCGGTTCCAACTCGACGACCCCGATCAAGGACAACATGTCCGGCTTCTCGGTCATCGACTTCACGACGGACGAGATGAACAACTTCGGCGCGACCGCGGACGTGCGCACGAACTTCAGCCAGGCGATCGCGCAGCCGCCGATGCGCCACTCCGGCAAGTCCGCGCTCAAGGCCGGCCAGGGCGGTGCGCTGCTGCCGTTCTCGCCGAAGCTGCTCTTCGTCGCCCTGTCGGACCGCGGCGTGATCGACGTGTTCGAGATCGCCTCGGGCAAGAAGATCCGCACGATCGACGCCCCGGGCGTGACCACGGTCTCGAGCTACTGGCGGCAGTGAGACCCTGAGGCGGGCCGGAACCGCGCGAGGGCTGCCCGGTCGGGATGACCTGGCAGCCCTCGTCGCATGTCCGAGAACCGATGCCCCGAGCCGAGATCGTCCGCCAGATGTTCGCCGCGGTCGCGCCGCGCTACGACCTCGTGAACCGGGTGCTGTCGCTCGGCATCGACCAGGGCTGGCGCCGGGCCGCAGTCCGCTGGACTGGCGTGGGGCAGGGCGGGCGGGTGCTGGACGTCTGTGCCGGGACCGGAGACCTCGCCTGCGCCCTCGCGGCGCGCGGTGCGTGGGTGTGCGGCAGCGATTTCACGCCGGAGATGCTGCAGTTGGCGCAGCGCAAGCGCGTGCCGGCCGGCGCCACGGCCCCGTTCTGGCTCGCCGGAGACACGATGCACCTGCCGTTCCGGAGCGCGAGCTTCGACGCCGCGACGGTTGCATTCGGCATCCGCAACGTGGCCGACCCGGTGCAGGGTCTGCGGGAGATGGGGCGCGTGGTCCGGCCGGGCGGCAAGGTCGTCGTGCTCGAGTTCTGCAAGCCGCGCCTGCCGTTGGTCGCGGGCCTCTACGGTCTCTACTTCCGCCAGGTCGTGCCGCGTCTGGGCCGCTGGCTGTCCGGGGAGCGCCTCGGCGCCTACTCCTACCTGCCTGCCTCGGTGGCGGCCTTCCCCGAGCGAGAGGCGTTCTTGCAACTGCTGCGCGACGCCGGGCTGGAATCGCCGGAGCAGAGGGTTTTGACTCTCGGCATCGCCGCGCTCTACCGTGCCGCAGTCCCGCGCTGAACCCAAACCGAAGACCGGCTACCTCTACTGGTCGCGCGATCCCGCCGTGGGTCTGTTCGCGGTGGCGCCACTGTGGATCACCTATGAGATCCTGCGGCTGTCGCTGGCCCCGGCGGAGCGCAACGGCGCCGAAGTGTTGATGCTCGAGGGCCTGCGCTGGCTCGGCCCGGCGGCCGCCTGGCTGGCACGCGCGACGGTCCTGCTCACGGTGTGCGTCGCCGCCTGGTCGATCCACCGCCGGCAGGTGCCCTGGGCCAGGGTCGGCATGGTGTCGGCGCTCGAAGGTGCGGTCTACGGCCTCGTGCTCGGGCCGCTCGCTGCCCTGCTCGCGGCCTCGACCTACCGCGTGCTCGCGCTGCCCGGGCCCGCTGGGCTGCCGGCGGATCTCGTCGGCTCGCTCGGGGCCGGCATCTTCGAGGAGCTGTTCTTCCGGCTGCTCCTCTTGTCGCTGCTCGCCCTGCTGCTGACCCGCGCGTGCGCCGCGTTCGGGCTGCCGCGCGCGCTCGGAGTGGCCGTCGCCGTGCTGCTCTCGGCGCTCCTGTTCGCGCTCTTCCATCACCTGGGCCCGGGCGCACCCCCGATCGAGGCCGGGGTGTTCCTGTTCCGGGCGTCGGCCGGACTGCTGCTCGGCGGCCTCTTCGTGCTGCGGGGCTTCTCGGTCTGCGTGTTCACGCACACCGTCTACGACCTCCACTACTACCTGACCCATGCCACCTGAAGGCGGACGCAGCTACGCGCTCGGCTTGTGCGGCGGGTCGGGCATCGCCTACGGGCTACGCCTGCTGCGGGCCCTGCTCGCGGCGGAGGCCCGCGTCCACCTCGTGGTCACGAATGCCGCGCTGCGCGTGCTGCGCCACGAGGCCGACCTGCCGATCACTGCGGCCACCGAGCTCGCGGGCTTCGTGCCCGCCGCCGATCGGCCCCGGCTGACGATCCACGACCTGGCTGCGGTCGAAGCGGCGCCGAGCAGCGGCAGCGCCGGCATCGCGGCGACGATCCTCTGCCCGTGCAGCATGGGCACGCTCGCGCGCGTGGCACACGGCTTCTCCTCGAACCTGGTCGAGCGCATGGCGGACGTCGCACTCAAGGAGGGGCGCCCGCTGCTGGTCGTGCCGCGCGAGACACCACTGTCGAAGCTGCACCTGCGCAACATGCTGTCGCTGGCCGAGGCGGGCGCGATCGTGCTGCCGGCGATGCCGGGCTTCTACCACCGGCCGCAGACGGTCGCCGACCTGGTCGACTTCGTGGTCGGCAAGATCCTCGATCGGCTGGGGATCGCGAGTCCGCTGATCCGCCGTTGGGACACCCCGAAGGCGGAACCGGCCTCGCCCTATGCCGAGGGCGAAGAGAGCTGATGCCGCGGCTCGCAGACTGGTTCGCGCTCGTACGCTTCACGCACACGCTCTTCGCGCTGCCCTTCGCGTTGATCGCCCTCCTGGCCGCGACCGGTGGCAGGCCGTCGCCGCGCCTCCTTGTGCTGGTCGTGCTCTGTGCGGTCGCGGCGCGCACGGCGGCGATGGCCTACAACCGCTACGTCGACCGCCGGGTGGATGCCGCCAACCCGCGCACGGCCGGCCGCGAGATCCCGCGCGGCGTGATCTCGGCGCGGCAGGCGCTGCTGCTCGCGACCGGCAGCGGGCTCGCGTTCCTGGGCTGCGCGTGGCTGCTGGCGCCACTGTGCTTCTGGCTCGGGATCCCGGTGCTGGCCGTGCTGCTCGGCTACAGCCACGGCAAGCGCTTCACCGCGCTCGTGCACGCCTGGTTGGGCCTGGCGCTGGGCCTGGCTCCGCTCGCGGCCCATGTCGCGGCCACCGGCGTGCTCGACCGCTCGCTGCTGGCCCCGGGTCTGCTCGGCGCCGGCGTGATGGCCTGGGTGTTCGGCTTCGACCTGCTCTACGCCTGCCAGGACGTCGACTTCGACCGGGCCGCGGGCCTGCACTCGCTGCCGGCGCGGCTCGGCGTCGCCAGGGCGCTGCGCCTCGCCGCCGCCGCGCACGTCGTGGCCGTGCCGCTGTTCTGGAGCTTCGGCTGGCTCGCGGGGTTCTCGCTCGCCTACGATCTGGGAGTCGGCGTGACCGCGGTCCTGCTGGTGAAGGAACACCGGCTCGTGCGCCCGCACGACCTCGCGCGCGTGAACACGGCCTTCTTCCAGATGAACGCGCTGGTCAGCGCCGTGCTGCTCGCCGCGACGCTTCTCGACCTCTATCTGTGGTGACATGGCCGCCCCGAACCCCGAACGCGAACTGAGCCGCCTCGAGCAGGAGCTCGCCCGCGGCCTGCCGCGCTGCCTGGTCCTGCTCGGACCCGGTGCCTGGTTCCGCGCGCGCGCCTGCGACCTCGTGCTCGCCAAGGTCCCGGCACAGTCCGAGCTCAGGCAGGTCGACGGAGAGCAGGCGGGTGACGGTGAGGAACTCGCGCTGCTGCGCGGCGGCGGGCTCTTCGCGCGGCAGAGCTGTCTCCTGGTGCGGCGGGCCGAAGCATGGCTCACGGCCCACAAGGACACGCTGGCCGGGACCATCGCGCGCATCGTGCCCACGGCGACGCTCGTGCTCGAGACCACCAGGCTCGACCGCCGGACCCGGCTCGGCAAGGCGATCGAGCAGGGTGGTGGGGTGTTCGAGTTCCGCGAACTCTATGCCGATCCGTTCGACGCGCGGCAGTCACCGCTCGAGACCGAGCTCGTGCAGTGGTTGGTCGGCAGGAGCCGCGCGGCCCAGGTGCCGCTGCGTCCGGAGGCGGCGTTCCTGCTGATCGCGACCGTCGGCAAGGAGCCGGGCGAGCTGGTGCAGGAACTGCAGCGCCTCAAGGCCCAGTGCGGCGCCGTGACCGCGCCACTGCGGCCCGAGGACCTGCGCGGCCGCCTGAACACCAGCTTCGAGTCGAACCCCTTCGAGCTGGCCGAGGCCGTGCTGGCGGGCGATCGGCGCCGGGCGCTGCGTTCGCTCGCGGCGATGTTCCGGCGTGGGGTGCGCGATCGCGACGGCGGCACGATGGACAAGGGCGGCGTGTTCCCGTTCGCGACCAGCTGGATGTACCAGGCGCTGACGCAGGCCTACGAGGGCCGGCTGCTGCTGGACCGCGGCGTGCCGCTCGGCGAGATCGGCAACCGCGTCGGCGTGCGGATGTTCCAGGACCGCTTCCTGCGCCAGGTCCAGAAGAACCCGGCTCCACGTCTCGCGCGGATGCTCGGCCTCCTGGCGCGGGCGCAGACCGAGCTGCGCACGACCGGCGAGGAGCCGGAGCTGCTGCTCGAGGCCTTCGTCGCCAGGGCCCTGGCCGGGGCAGGCACATGATCCGCGTGCTGCCCACGGAGGTCATCAGCCAGATCGCCGCCGGCGAGGTGATCGAGCGCCCGTTCTCGGTCGTGAAGGAACTCGTGGAGAACAGCCTCGACGCCGCGGCCACGCGCGTGGTCGTCGAGATCGAGCAGGGGGGGACGACGGCGGTACGCGTGACCGACGACGGCCTCGGCTGTGCGCACGAGGACCTGCCGCTCGCGTTCGTCGCGCACGCGACCAGCAAACTGCAGGTCCTCGCCGACCTCGACCGGATCGCGAGCCTCGGGTTCCGCGGCGAGGCCCTGGCCTCGATCGGGTCGGTCGCGCGCGCGCGCATGTGCAGCCGGCAGCGTGGCCAGGAATCCGGCTGGGCGGTCGAGTGCCACGGCGGCGTGGTCAGTGCGCCGCAACCCTGCGCGATGCCGGAGGGCACGAGCGTCGAGGCCCGCGACCTGTTCTTCAACACGCCGGCGCGGCGCCGCTTCCTGAAGGCGCCCTACGCCGAGCGCGCGCGCGTGCACGATCTGCTGGCCAGGCTCGCCCTGCCGCGCCTGGACGTCGCGTTCACGCTCATCAGCGACGGCAAGACGGTGCTCGACCTGCCGGCCGGGGAGACCCTGGCTGCGCGGATCGGCCGCGCCTTCGGGCAGGGACTGGTGCCGGGGCTCGTGCCGGTCCGGCTCGTGGCCGACCGTCACCAGGTCGAAGGGGCGATCGTCGATCCCGACCAGACCCGCAGCGACGCAACGCTCGAACTGCTCTACGTCAACGGTCGCCTGGCCAAGGACCGCGGGGCCGGCATGGCGGTCCGCCAGGCGTTCCGGGCGTTCCTGATGCACGGCCGCTATCCGGCCTACTTCCTCGCGCTCTCGCTGCCGCCCGAGCTCGTCGACGTGAACGTGCACCCGACCAAGACCGAAGTGCGGTTCGCGGATCCGCGCAAGGTCGCCGGGCTCCTGCACGTGGCCGTGCAGCGCGCGCTGCAGGCGCGCGGCGGGGGACTCACGGCTGGCCCCGGCGCGGGTTCCGGCATGGCCGTGCACGAGCAGCTGCCGCGCGCCCACTCCGGTTTCCCGGCGCTGCCGCAGGACCTGTTCGGCCGCGAGATCGCTGCAGAGCCACCAGCCGCCGCGAGCCCTGCGGCGGCGCCGCGCGTGGTCGTGCCGAACCCGTTCCGGATGCTGCGCAGCACCCAGGTGCTGCAGGTCCTCGATCTCTACCTCGTGCTCGAGGGTCAGCACGGGCTGGTCGTCGTCGATCAACACGCGCTGCACGAGCGGATCCTCTACGAGCGGCTGCGCCGCCGGCAGCGCGAGACGCCGGTGCAGATCCAGCGCCTGCTCGTGCCCGAAGTCGTCGAGCTCCCGCCACTCGACAAGAGCTACGTGCTCGAGGCGCGCGAGGCGCTCGCCGCCGAGGGCTTCCTGGTCGACGACTTCGGCGGCAACGCGGTGGCGATCACCGGCCTGCCGCTGGTGCTCGCCAAGGCGAATGCGCGCGTGGTGCTCACGGCCTTCCTGCGGGCCGATGGCATCGACGCGCCGCGGCCGCGCGCGCAGGCCGCGATCGCCGAGCGCTTCCACTCGATGGCCTGTCGCGGCGCGGTCATGAGCGGGGATCGGCTGCAGGGAGCCGAGATCGAGGCGTTGCTGCTCGAAGCCAGGGACCTGGAGCATCCGCACAACTGCCCGCACGGCCGCCCGACGGTCCTGAGCTTCTCGCGGCTGGAGCTCGAGAAGTACTTCCGCCGGCGCGTGTGAGGCGTGTCCTCCCGGCCTGCGCCGGAACTTCGGGCAACCGCAGCCGCGTCCCGGGCCGCTCCGTTAGTCTCTACCTGCTGCATGCGACCCCGCTCCTGGTCCCTACTCCTCCTCCCGGTCCTCTTGCTCCCCGCCTGCGAGACGCGCAAGTACTGGCGTGAGATCGACTCGCCGCCGCTGACCTTCGAGGAGGTCTGGGTGACCGTGCTCGACAAGGCGGCGGTGAACGGCTTCACCGCACAGACCACGGGCGACATGGCGACCGACCGGGGCCTGAAGGTCTTCCACTCGAAGTGGATCACGCGCGTGAAGGGCTTCGGGCCGTCCGTACGCATGCGAATGCACGCCGAGTTCCTGCCGGCGCCGGCAGAGCCCAAGGGTTGGCGCATCCGCTTCCATGTCGAGCGGCAACGGGTCACCGACATGGCGCATGTGCTGGAACCGCGGGAGAGTGACTGGAAATCCGACGGTCAGGCCACCGACGCCGAGGATCGGCTTTCCGCCATGATCCGGATGCAGCTCGGGATGGACATGCAGCAGCGAGACGCCGAGCAGGGCACGAAACCCCGATAGCGCGCGGACTTCGGTTCCTGGCGTTGGCAAGCGGGCCTGGAATGCGGTTTGCTTTCCTGCCGCGGTCGATCGAGCCGAAACTAACCCCGTGACCGAATCTCCGCTGGTCTACCACTACGCCGCCGCGAGCGCGCGACAGGGCTTCCTGCGCTGGCTTGCGCCTTTCGCCGGGTTCCCGCGGGAGATCGTCACGCACCGGGCACTGGTGTGGAACTTCCTGCGCCGCGAGTTCCTGAGCCGCTTCCGCGGCTCGATGCTCGGCGTGTTCTGGGTGCTGATCCAGCCGCTGTTCCTGTTCGGGCTCTACTACGCCGTCTTCGGCCTGCTGCTGGGACCGCGGCTCGCGAACGGGCAACCGAACCCCGAGTTCGCGATCTATCTCTTCGCCGGCGTGATCGCGTGGTCGGCCTACGCCGAGGGTGCGGGCCGCGCCTGCGGGGTCGTGGTCGAGAACGGCAACCTGGTGAAGAAGGTCGCGTTCCCCTGCGAGCTGCTGCCGGTCCATGTCGTCGTGCTCGCGCTGGTCGTCTACCTGGTCGGCGCGCTCGTGCTGCTCGCGGTCGGCATCCCGCTCGGCTTCGTGCACCCGGGCGCGGAGATGCTGGCCTGGCCGCTGGTCCTGTTCGTGCACTTCGGCTTCACGCTCGGCATCGGCCTGTTCCTCG
>CAZSKV010000334.1:0-3855 GCA_964607495.1 uncultured candidatus Brocadiaceae bacterium | reverse complement strand
AGGTCGCGATCGTCAGCCTGCCGTCGATCCGGCCGTCGCTGCGGTGCGCGCTCTCGGCGCGCTTGCGCGCCGTCTGCAGCGGTTCGACCGCGCCAAGGGCCGCTGGCTGGCCAGGTTCGGCTGGCGCTTGGGGGACCAGGTCGTGCGGTCGCGCGCTCACGGGCTCGGGCAGACGTTCTCCGGCTTCGACCGGATCGCCGGCGAGGCCGATGATGGCTGCGATTGCGCCGAGGATGCCGAGGCAACCTAGGACCAGCAGGGAGTCGAACTTCTTCACGCGGGGAACCGGGGGGGCTTGCACCAATAGTATCCCGCGCGACGGGGGCAACACGGGCGGGGCTACACTCCGTGCCGGCAGGGCCGATGCAGAACCCATCACATTGCCAGTGGCTACGGGGCCTCGTGACTGGCGCCCTGTGGACGATCGCCACAGCGGGCCAGGAACCGCAGGCTGGGGCGGCTGATCCGGGTGCGTTGCTGCCGGAGCCGGCGCTGGCCGTGCTGGAGCTGGCCGACGCGGGGGCGCTGGTCGCCGGACTCGAGCGCATGGTGCTCCCGCTGCCGGGCGAGCTCGCGCAGGTTGGCGGCCCGCTCCTGGGCGCGGCGCTCGTCGCCCTGCAGGCCACGCTGGGGTGCACGCCGCAGGAACTCGCGAGCCGCCTGGTCCCGGAGCGGGCCGCGCTCGCGTTGGTGCCCGGCCAGGGCCGGCTCGAGTACGTGCTGGTCAGCCGGGTGCCCGCAACCGCGGAGCTGCGGGAGATCCTGGTCCGGGCCAAGGCCGTGGACCGGGTCGCACTCGCCGATGGCTGGCTGATTGCCGCGAGCACGCCGGCGCTGCGCGAGGCCGCGCTCGCCCGGCGCCTTGCCGTGCCGCGCCGGGCGGTGGCCGCACTGCCTCCGGGAGAGTTGCGGCTCGTGATCGATCTGGCCCACATCCGCGGGCTCCAGGGACCAGGGGCCGAGAGCCTCTGGGGCCGGCTCGACGCGGGTGGCCGGTTGTTGGTGGGGCCGTTGGCCGCGGCCATCGATCGCGCCGAGCGCGCCGAAGTGCGGTTGACGCTCCGGGATCGCCTGCTGCGCGTGACCGGGACCTTGCACGGGGGCGCAGCAGGTGGGGACCATCCCAGCACCAGGCTCGTGCGTGGCAAACCGATCGCCCTGCCCCCGCCGCCGGGGGGGACGCTCGCGCGGCTCGTGCTCGACCGCGACCTGGGCTGGGCGCTGCAGCACCTCGATGCGGTGTTCCGTGCCGAGGACGTGGCCAGGATCCGCAGCGGCTTCTCGATCGCCGAAGCCCTGCTCGGCGGCACGTCGGTCGCGGACGAGCTCGCACCGGCGCTGGGCCCGCTGGTGCTGCACGTGCTGAGCCGCGAGGACGCGGCCGGCGCCGGCCCGCGGCCGCGGGTCGTGCTGCCGGGGTTCGTGTTCTAGGCCGAGGTCGGCCAGGCGCAGGCGACCGCGGCGCTGCGCAAGGGCTTCCGCAGCCTGGCCACGATCCACAACGCCGAGCGCGTGCAGCGTGGCGAGGCACCGTACCGCCCGACCTGGCAGCAGGTCGACGCCTGGCAACTGCTCGTGCTCGAGGAGCCGGAGTGGCTCCGGGCCGACGCGCCCCCGACCGCGCACCAGTTCTCGCCCACGCTGCTCTGCGCGCACGGCCACGTGATCCTCGCGAGCGATCGCACGGCGGCATTGCAGCTCGCCCGCGCGCTCGGCGAGCCGCGCCAAGAGTTCGTGCCCGGGGACGCGATCCGGCTCGCCGGCGTGGCGATCGCGCGCTACCTCGCCGCGAACTCCAACTTCGTGCGCCTCGCGCGGATGCTCGACGAGGGCGAGAGCGCGCTGGTCGCCGGCCGCTTCACCCAGGGCCTGATCGCCGCGGTCGCTGCCTCCGAACTCGAGTTCGAGTGGGCGGTGGACGGCCAGGCGATCCGGGCCGAGCTGCGGCTGCGGAGACAGCCATGAGCCAGGCCGCCGAGCTGCTGCTGCCCTTCGTGCCGAGCGCGGCGGAGCCCTTCGATCTGCGGCGGGCTGGCCACCTCGCGCGCCGCGTCGCGTTCGGCCTGCCGCTCGGCGAGCGCGAGCGTCTGACCCGGCTCACGCCGCAGGAGGCCGTCGCGCGGGTCGTCTCCGGAGCGGGCGGCGAGGATCTTGCGGACCTGGTCGAGGACGTGATCGCGACCGAGACGCTCGCGCGCGCGCAGGCCTGGCGCGTGTGGCGGCTCCTGCGCGGACGGCAGCGGCTGGCCGAGCGCATGAGCCTGTTCTGGCACGGGCACTTCGCGACCAGCCAGCGCAAGGTGCAGGACCTCGCCGCGATGTGCCGCCAGCAGCAGCTCTTCGACCGTCTGGGTACGGGGATCTTCGACGCGCTGGTGCTCGCGATCGCGAAGGACCCGGCGATGCTGCGCTGGCTGGATGGCGCCAACAACAAGAAGGGCCGGGCCAACGAGAACTTCGCGCGCGAGCTCTTCGAGCGCTTCGCGCTCGGTCGCGGCGCCTACGCCGAGAAGGACGTCCAGGAGGCGGCGCGGGCGTTCACGGGCTATGCGTTGCGCGATGGGGCCTTCCACTTCGTCGCGGCCTGGCACGACGCCGGCAGCAAACAGGTGCTCGGCGGGGAGGGGCCCCTGGGTGGCGACGACGTGATCGCGTTGGCCCTGCGGCATCCGGCCCACGCGCCGTTCCTCGCGCGCAAGCTGCTGCAACTCTTCGTGCACCCCGAGCCGACTCCGGACGAGGTCGCGGCGGTGGCCGAGGCCTATCGCCAGCACGGCCGGGACGTCGGCAAGACTTGCGTGCAGCTGCTCGGCAGCCGCCTGTTCTTCTCGGCCCGTGCCTACCGTTCGCGCGTCAAGTCGCCGGCAGACTGGTGCCTGGGCCTGGTCCGCTCGTGCGCGGCGAGCGCAGCCCCGACCGCGCTCGCGCAGATGCTCGCGACGCTGGGCCAGTCCCTGCTCGAACCGCCGAGCGTCGAGGGATGGCACGAAGAGCGCGCCTGGCTGACCTCGGCGACCTGGCTGTTGCGCGCGAACGCCGCCGCCGACCTGTTCATGGCCCGGCGGGACACCAAGTTCGCGCCGTCGGCAGCGGCGATCCTCGAGCCCGCCAGGAACGCGGAGGCCCGGGCCGACCTCGCGTTGCGCCTGCTGCTCGATGGCGACGTGAGCGCAGCAGCGCGCGCGCGGGTGCGCGCGTTCGCGCAGAGTCCGGCGGCGGCAGGGCCGGACGGCGCGGCGGCGCTGCTGCACGCGGTCGCACTGCTGCCCGAGGCCCAACTCCTATGAGATACTCCCGTCGCGATCTGCTCGCGTTCGCGGCGCAGGCGCCGCTCTTCGGCGCCGCGTCCGGTGCCCTGCGGTGGCTGCCCGGCGGTGACGACCGTTGCCTGGTCGTGCTCGAACTCGAAGGCGGCAACGACGGACTCAACACGCTGATCCCAGTCGACGACCCGGTCTACGCCCGCGTGCGGCCGACGCTCGCGAGCGTGCGCAAGGGCGCGCTGCCGGTCGCCGCGGGTTTCGCCCTGCACCCGGCACTTGCGCCCCTGCACGCGCTGATGCAGCAGGGCAAGGCCGCGGCGATCCACGGCGTGGGTTATCCACAGCCCGATCGTTCCCACTTCAAGAGCCGCGACATCTGGCACACCGGGGATCCCGCCTTCGAGCGCGAGACCGCCACCACGACCGGTTGGCTCGGGCGGGCGGCCGACGCGCTCGCGGAACGCGGCGCCGCCGTGCCCGGCATCTCGGTCGGCAGCCTGCAGGTGCCGCTCGCGTTGCGCAGCCGCCATGTCGTGGTGCCGAGCCTGCAGCGGATCGAGGACTACCAGCTGCTCGGCGATCCGGCGGCCGG
>CAZSKV010000333.1:0-4525 GCA_964607495.1 uncultured candidatus Brocadiaceae bacterium | reverse complement strand
ATAGATTCGGTCGCGCGAAGATGGGCGAAGAGACGCGCGTTCCGCGCGAACGAGTCCCGTGACGCAGACTCCTAGCCCCGTCAGGAGCCCGCGCGCCGCCGCGCCGAAAGGCTCAGAGCAGGGTCGACGACGGCCGCATCGCCAGCGGCGGTCCGAACACTTCCGCCAGCAGCACGGCCTCGCGCGGGTTGGTGATCCGGAACTGCACCTTCTTGCGCGCCGCGGCCCAGATCGGCTCGAGCGGCGCTGCCGGCACCGGCTGGCGCACGCTGGCCGGCGCGAGTTCCCGCGGCGCCGTGGCCCGCTCGTGCGCGGATCGCGGCGCAGGATGGCGCCGCTGCTCCTGCCGGCTCGCGGGGGCAGGCGCGGGCTGGGGCTGGGACTCGGGCTCGGCCCGGGGCTCGGGTTCGACCCCGAGCATGCGCCGGATCTCGCGCGCAATGTCCTCCGCGCTGCGCGCCGGCGCTTCGACCTCGGCCGGCATCCTGCCCGACCGGTCCGCATGGGCCTGGTCGTGTTGCTGGCGCTGCTGCATCTGCCGGTTGCGCTCCGCGGCCCGCGTGGCGGCGCGCCGCAGCAACGTGCCGACCGCCGGCAACACCCAGGCGAGCAGCACGAAGAGCCAGATCGGGTTCTGCAGCAGGAAGCGGATCAGCTGCTCCAAGTCACTTCTCCTTGCTCGGATCGCCACCCGCAATGTGCGTGCGCATCTGGGTGTCGGCTTGGACGTTCATCATCTTGTAGTAGTCGAACACGCCGAGCTTGCCGGCACGGAAGGCATCCGCGATCGCCTGCGGCACGCCGGCCTCGGCCAGCACCAGCTGCGCGCGGTTCTGCACCACCTGCGCCGAGAACTCCTGTTCGGCGGCGACCGCCATCGCGCGGCGCTCCTCGGCCTTGGCCTGCGCGATCTCCTTGTCCGCCTTGGCCTGCTCGGTCTTGAGCCGCGCACCGATGTTCTCGCCGACCTCGAGCTCGGCGATGTCGATCGACAGGATCTCGAAGGCCGTGCCGGCATCGAGACCCTCCTCGAGCACCTTCTTGCTGATCATCCCCGGGTGCTCGAGCACGTCCATGTGGCTCTCGGCTTCGCCGATCGCCGACACGATGCCCTGGCCGACGCGCGCGATGATCGTCTGTTCGGTGGCGCCGCCGACGAGGCGCTCGATGTTCGTGCGCACGGTGACCCTGGCCTTGGTCATCACGGAGATGCCGTTCTTGGCCTGGCCGACGAACTTGCCGCCGTGGTAGCTGGCGTCCGGGCAGTCGATGACCTTCGGATTCACCGAGGTCTGCACCGCATCGAGCACGTCGCGCCCGGCAAGGTCGATCGCCGCCGCGCGGCGGAAGTCGAGCGGGATGTTGGCGCGGTCGGCGGCGATCAGCGAGTTCACGACGCGATACACGTCGCCCCCGGCCAGGTAGTGCGCTTCGAGGTCGCGCACCGTGACGGCCAACCCGGCCTGGATCGCCGAGATCAGCGCGCGCACGATCGTCGTCGGGTTCACCTTGCGCAGCGACATGCCGACCAGCGTGAACAGGCTGATCGGGGCCTTGGACAGGTACGCCTGGATCCAGAGGTTCAGGAACTTGCTGATGAAGAGCAGCAAGATCACGAGGACCAGGATCAGGACACCGATCAGGATCGAACTGAGTTCGAAGGTCGCGGCTGCGAGCATGGGGTATGGCTTGGGTTCAGGACGCTGAAGAAGGGGACGGGGAGTCCGCGCGCACGACGACGCGATTCTGCTCGACGTCGATCACCAGCAGCGGTGTGGCGCGGGCGAGCATCTCGCCGCGGGTCACGACGTCGACACGGCGGTCGTCGATCCGGGCGAAGCCCGAGGGCCGCAGTTCGGTCAGGGCGATTCCCCGCCGGCCGAGCAGCGGCTGCAGCGACGCGTCGGCGGCCCCGCTGGTGACGGCCGCGTGTTCGGGGGCGGAGAGGATCATCTGCTGCCCGATCCGCGTGCGCGGCAACGCGCGCAGCGCCGCGAACAGCACCGCGGGTCCGAGCACGGAGTCGGCGACCAGGAACCCCATGCCGACCGCCATGCCGTGATGCAGGAACGCGAGCACGACCGCGGCCACGAGCGCCAGCGCGGCGCCGACGAAGAGGATGCCGAACGAGACCAGGAACACCTCGGCGACCAGCATCGTGAGGCCGATCAGGACCAGGAGGATCAGGAAGCCGATCGACACGATGCCGCGGTCGCCGGCCTTGGCGACCACGATCCGCCCGGCCGACACGGCGACGATCCGCACGCTGGCCCCTCGCGGCACGAACGGCCCCTCGCTCACGACATCGAGCAGTTGTCCGTCGATCGCCGCCTTGCCCGCGGGGCGCAGGTCGGTCGTGGCCGTCGCGGTCCTGCCGATCAGGCGCGTCGCCTCGGTCTGCCGGCTCTCCGGCGGCGGCTGCCGCAGCCCCTGGTCGGGGGGTGCGAGCACCGCGCGGTTCAGCAGCGGGATCTTCGGCAACAGGCGCCAGAACAGCGCCGCGATCAGCACCACGATCAGGATCAACCCGACGATGTTCAGCAGGTTGCGTTGCAGCACCGCCTGTTCGGCGTCGCTGTCCGGCACCGTGAAGGTCTGCTGCGACAGGATCAGGCCGCCGACCACCATCACCAGTCCCAGACCGCCGGAGATCAGCATGCCCGGGAGCACGACGATCTCGACGCCGATCAGTCCGAGCCCGACGAAGAAGAGCGCGATCTCGGCCAGCGTTGCCAGGCCCATCAGCCAGCTCGCGTACATCGCGAGGCCGAGCATCACGAGCCCCAGCGTGCCGGCGACGCCGAACCCCGCAGTCTTGATCTCGACGATCAGGAGCACGAAACCGAGCACGAACAGGAACGGCTTCATCGCGTCGAGCCACGCCGCCGCCGAATCAGCGGTCGCAGTGCCCACCGGCGCGACCGCGGCGGGCGTCTCGCCGAACTCCTCGCGGACCAGCTCTTCGAAGCTGGCGAACACCCCTTTGAGCAGACCGAGGCGATCCGCGAGCGCCGCATCCACCACGAGCGGTCGCTCCGTGAACGGACGCTTGCGCAGGATCTTCGCGCCGCGCTGTTCGAGATCCTGCACGCCGGCCGCGTCCTCGACGCAGGTGCCCTCGATCCCGGCCCGGTCGGCGAACGCCACGTCGAACACCTCGCGCGCCGGATCGGCCATCGCCACGAGGGCCTTCTGGTGCGCGGGGGAGGTCAGGCTGCGTCGCGCCTGGAGCTGGCCGACGAGGTCGCGCACGGCGCCCACCCGCCCGGCATCCGGACCAGCGGACGCAAACGCGCCGAGGCGCGCTCCCGGGGCCATGTAGAGCTGGTCGCAGGCCATGGCCACGATGCCGCCGGCGCCGAGCGCCTGCTTCTCGACCCAGGCTACCGTGTGCACGCCGGGGCGCGCGAGCGCCGTCAGCATGGCTTCGAGCTCCCCCAGCGGCGCGGCGGCGTCCGCCAGCGTGTCGATGCGGAACACGACGCGCTTCTTGCCCTCGCTCTTCGCATCGCGCAACGCCCGGTAGACCAGGGCCGTGGTCGCCGGAGTGAACTCCGCCCCGAGCGCCACCACGTAGGTCGAGGTCGGCCCCGGCGCGGCCTGCGCCGGTAGGCGGGCGGCGGCGCTCACGCCGAGCAGCAACATCACGACAGCAAGGAGGAGGCAACGCACGTTCACGGTCCTGGGTCTGGTTTATCCGCCGCTCTGGCCGAGAGGAACTCTCAACTCCGCCGGCACAGGGCTCGATATCTCGGCCATGAGTGCCGGGGAATCCAGGGGCGCCGCGACCCTGATCGTCGCCCAGCGTTGGCTGGCGGGCCTCGAGTCCGCCTGCCGCGCGCACCGCCGGTTCCCTCCCGGGCACAGATTGCGGGAGGAATCCCTGCGCTCCCTGCACGACACGCTCGGCCTGGCCGGCGGCTCTCCCGTGCTGCTCCGGTTCGATCAGAACCGCGCGCTCTGCGCCGACCACGAGATCTATCGCGACCGGGAAGGGGAACCCCTGGTGGCCCTGCTCACCCAGGCAGGCGCGACCGGCCTCGAGCTCGCCGCGGCTCCGAGCCTCGAGCAGCTACGGAGTTGGGTCGGGGTCCTGGCCACGACCCGGCGGGAGCGTAACGACGACGGTCAGACCCTGCTCGCCGGACTCCGGGCGGCCGCGGCCAGCGGCCTGCAACTGCTCTTCGGTCCCGCGCCTGTGGATCCCGCGCCACGGACGGCGCGGGTGCGCACGCGCCTGGGCAGTGGGCGCGAACCCGAGCTGCACCCCGACCAGCGGGCGCGGATCGCCACCTGGATCGAGCACGAACTCGCGCAGGAGCCGCTGATCGGCGCCGGCAGCCGGCTGCTGGCCGGCCTCGCCGCCGCTCCCGATCCCGCGGCCGCGTTCGTGCTCCACGCCGGGATCCGCCACGGTCTGCGCACCGCCTTGGCCCGCCAGGATGCGCACGCGGTGACGGCGTTCCTCGATGCCTGCGATCGGAGTCCGGCTCTGGGACCGGCGGACCTCGCCGAGTTCGAGGAC
>CAZSKV010000332.1:0-17306 GCA_964607495.1 uncultured candidatus Brocadiaceae bacterium | reverse complement strand
CGCCGTCCTTCTCCTCACCGACGTGCAGCGTGCCCGTGACCTTGGCCACGCCGGCCTTGATCTTGGCCATCTCGCCTGCGGGCATCACGCAGAACACGATCTCGTTGAGCTTCGGCGTGCCATTGCAGCCGCAGGCATCGTTGACGATCAGGAACTCTTCGGCGTCGCCATCGCCGCCGTCCTCGCGCTTCATGAAGCCTGCGACCGTGACCTTCTTGCCGTCGTACTTGGTGACGGTGTCGGGCAACGACTTGCCCTCCTGGTACTCGAACCCTGCGAGCACCGAGAAGCCGATGTTGGCCGGTTCGTCGGCAGGCGCGAACCCGGCAGCGAGCGTGAGCAGCGACCATGCCAGGGCTTTCATGCGGTCCACAAGCATATCGGCGCAGAGCCACCGTGGGATGAGCCCCTTGCGTCCGGACCATGGCACGTCAGGATGACGGGTCATGCGCGGCCAGCGGTCCAGGCTCCTGCTCGTGCTCACCCTGGGGGTGAGCCTCGGGATCGGCCTGACCTGGCTCTGGCGATCCTCGGCCGAGGACGCCGCCCAGTTGGCCGAACTCGAAGCCTTCACACACGCGCCGGACGAGGAGGAAACGGATCTCCAGCAGGCCGACACGCGGCCTGCAGGTGTCCGCGCGCACGAGGCCACGAGCGAGCGGGCCGAAGCGTCCCGCGAGGGCGAGGTCCTGGCGGAGCGTGTGCCGGCCGGCGTGATCGTCGTGCACGGTCCCAACGGCCAACCGCTCGCGGGCGCGGTCGTCGAGGCGAGGAGCGAGCAGGGCGTGACGGACCGGCGCGCGACCGATGCCGAGGGCAAGACCACGCTGATGCTGCCGCCGGCCGAGCATCTGGCCCTGCGCGCGAGTGCCGAAGGGTTCTTTCCGGCCGTGCTGGCCGATCATCCCTTCGGGCAGCCGGCGATCCTCGTGGTCGGCGAGGCCGCACTCTGTGACGGCGTCGTGCGGGACGCGCAGGGCGCGCCGCTGGCCGGCGTGTTCGTCGAGCCGCGCGGGCCGGCCGGCTCGCCGCGTTCGGCCCAGGCCAGGAAGGAGCGCACGGACGCCGAGGGCCGGTTCCGCCTCCCGCCGCTCGCGCCAGGCACCTACGACCTGTGGCTCGAGCCGCCGGCGGGGCGCGCCCCGGTGAGCGTCGCTGCCGGCATGTTCCTCGCGGCCGGTCCGCGCACGCTCGAGCTGCAGCTCGTGCCGGGCATGACGCTGCGCGGCAGCGTGCGGGATGCGCAGTCGGGCCAGCCGATCGGCGGCGCGACGCTCGAGGTCGCGGTCGAGCTCAAGGTCGGGCAGCTGCGCAGCCACGCGCCGCGGCGTGAGGCGACCAGTGACGAACTCGGCGCCTTCACGCTCGCCAGCCTGCCGGTCGGCATCGCCGGCGTGCTCGCCAAGGCTCCTGGCCACACACCGGCCTGGCGGCGGGTCGAGGTGCTGCAGACCCAGGGCACGGTCGACCTCGAGATCACGCTCGACGGCACCGCCAGCGTGCGCGGGCGGGTCGTGACGGCCGACAAGGTACCGGTCGCCGGAGCCGAGGTGTCGTATGCATGGTTCAGCGGCGACCGCCTCGAGTTCCTGAGCCGGACCGCGACCAGCGATGCGAGCGGTCACTACGAGCTGCTGGACCTGCCAGTGCGCGACAATGCGATCGTCTGCTGCAAGAAGGACGGCTTCGCACCCGGCGGCGAGCCGCTCGGCAAGGTCAAGGCCGGAGAGGCGCGCGAGGTCGACGTGGACTTCGAGCGCGGCATCGAGATCCGGGGTCGCGTGCGCGGCGAGGACGGCAAGGTGCCGGTCGTCGCGCTCAAGCTCGTGCCGAAACTCGGCGCCGAGCGCTTCACGAGCCCCATGGTCGCGGATGCCGAGGGCAGCTTCGCGTTGAAGCCGGTCACGCCTTTTCCCTACCGCCTCGAGATCACGGCCGAGGGTTACCTGCCCTTGCACAAGGATCTGAACCTCGACAACAAGCTGCCGGTCGTCGACGTCGGCGCCTTCACGCTCCTGCGCGCCTACGCGCTCGAGGGTGTGGTGCTGCGCCGGCCGACCGGCATGGGTGTGCCCGGGGTGCGCGTGACGCTCGTCTCGACCGCGGACAAGGGCCAGTTCGTGCGCCGGCTCGTGACCGACGAATACGGGGCATTCGTCTGCGAGGACCTGAAGCAGGGCAACTACCGCGTGTTCGCCGACGGCGTTGGCATCCTGCAACCGAGGGAACCCGCGGTCCTGCTGAGCGTGCCGCAGCACCGGCGCGTGCGCGTCGTCGTCGACCGCTTCGAACCGCCGGCGACCGGCGGCGTGATCGGCCGCCTGCTCGATCCCGCGACCGGCAAGCCGGTGACCGCGTTCTCGGTGCCCGGTCTCGACGGACGGCGGGTCGCCAGGATCGACGACACCTTCCATCTGCGCGGCATCCCGGCTGGCAGGGTCGACCTGCGCTTCGACGCCCGCGGTTTCCAGTCGGCGATCGTGCCCGGCGTGTACGTGCGAGCCGGCGAGACGACCAGGATCACCGACATCTACCTGCAGCCGGGCGGCGTGCTCGAGCTCGCCGTCGTCGACCGGAACGGCAAGCCGTTCCCACAGGACCAGGTCCGGATCACGCTCAAGGACACCTGGCTGCGCACGCTCGGCCACCACCTCGCGCCGATGCAGGTCGTGCCCGAGAAGGGCTACTACCGCTTCGAGGGCCTCGCGCCGTCCCAGTTCAGCCTCGAGGTCAGCGGACCCAAGGGCATGCAACCCTTCCAGAAGACCGTCGACGTGCTGACCACGCGACAGCCCGTGCGCCTGCGCGCGCAGCTCAATCCCGTGCCGCCGCCGAAGCCCAAGCCGCAGCCCAAGCCGCAAGGCAAGCCGAAGCCGCCGCCCGCCAAGAAGGGCGGCGACGGCAAGTGAGCCGGCAGGCCTCACTCGGTGAGCTTGATGACCTCGACCGGGCAGTCGGCCGCGGCCTCCTTGATGTCGTCGTTCCTGGCCGCGAAGTGCGTGGCCGCTTCGGGTTTGATCACGCAGGGTTCACCGTCCTTGACGAGGAAGACCTCGGGCACGAGATCCTGGCACAGGTTGCAGGCGATGCAGCCTTCCTCGATCCAGACTTTGGTGACGGTCATCGGGGCGGCGCATTCTTCAAGGCTGGTGGGGTCGCTGGCAAGCGCCGCGCCAGTGCGGCGCGGATTTGGCGCACGGGAATCAGCGCCGGGAATCCGCCGCAGGCCCTCTAACATCGCGCTCCCATGTCCACGCGCCGCCCGCTCGTAGGCTACGAAAAGCACGTCCACGTCGCCGTCCTGACCCTCGACGATCCGCCAGCGAACACCTACTCGCACGAGATGATGCTCGAGCTCGACGCGTGCATCCTGAAGGCGCGCTTCGACCGGGACGTGCACGTGATCGTGCTGACCGCGGCCGGCACCAGGTTCTTCTGCGCCGGCGCGAACATCGGCATGCTCGAACGCGCCGATCCGGTGTGGAAGTACTACTTCTGCCTGCACGCGAACGAGACGCTCGCGCGGCTCGAACAGACGCCGAAGCTCGTGATCGCGGCGATCCAGGGCCACTGTGTCGGCGGCGGTCTCGAGGTCGCGCTGGCCTGTGATCTGCGCGTGGCCCGCAGGGACTGCGGCAAGTTCGGCGTGCCCGAGGTCGCCCTCGGGGTCCTGCCGGGAACGGGCGGCACGCAGCGCCTCGCGCGCCTGGTCGGGAAGAGCAAGGCGATCGAGCTCATGGCGACGGGCGGCAACTTCGGGCTCGACGAGGCGAAGCAGCTGGGCCTGGTCAATCTGGTGTTCGAGAGCGAGGGCTTCACGCAGCAGGTGCTGGACTACGCCGCGAGCTTCTGTCCGCCGCACAAGGCGGCGATGGCGGTCGGCCACATCAAGCGGGCGGTGCAGAGCGGCGCCGAGATCCCGCTCGAGTCCGGTCTCGCGCTCGAGCGCGAACTGCAGGCCAGGCTCTTCGCCTCGGCCGACGCGCGCGAGGGACTGAACGCCTACAACGAGAAGCGCCCACCGCACTTCTCGGGCCAGCCGTGAAGTGCGAAGCGGTCGTCGTGCGCGAGCACGGCGGCATCGACAAGCTTCGCTTCGAGACGCGCGAGGTCGCCGAGCCGGCATCCGATGCAGTCCGTGTGCGCATGCGCGCGATCGGCCTGAACAGCCTCGATGCCTGGGTGCGGCGGGGCGTGCTCGGACACCGCTTTCCGCTGCCGCTGGTGACCGGCAGCGACGGCAGTGGCGTCGTCGACGCGGTCGGCAGCGGGGTCAGGACCTTCGCTCCCGGGGACGAGGTGGTTGCGCTGCCGAGCGTCTCGTGCGGCCTCTGCGGGCCGTGTGCGCGCGGCCAGGACCACCTGTGCGTCGAGCACCGGATCCTCGGCGAGTCCTGTGACGGTACGTGCAGCGAGTTCGTGAACCTGCCAGTGCGCAACCTCGCCCGCAAGCCGGGCAATCTGAGCTTCGCGGAGGCCGCGGCCGTGCCCCTGGTGTTCCAGACCGCGTGGGCAATGCTCGTGCGGCGAGCGCAGCTCGTGGCCGGCGAGACCGTGCTGATCCACGCGGCCGGGTCGGGCGTGGGTTCGGCCGCGATCCAGATCGCGAAGCTCCTCGGGGCCCGGGTGCTCGCGACCGCTGGTTCCGCGGCGAAGTGCGCCAAGGCGCAACAGCTCGGCGCCGAGCACGTGATCGACTACACGGCTGTGGACTTCACGGCCGAAGTCCGGCGCCTGACCGACAAGCGCGGTGTCGACGTGGTGTTCGAGCACACCGGCGCCAAGACCTGGGAGGGCTCGCTCAAATGCCTCGCGCGCGGTGGCCGTCTCGTGACCTGCGGGGCCACGACCGGCGCCGACGTGCCGCTGAACCTGCGCCTGCTCTTCTTCAAGAACCTGACGCTGCTCGGCAACACCCTCGGCACGCGGGGCGACATCGCCCAGGCCCTGGCGCTGATCGAGCAGGGCCGCCTGCGGCCGGTGGTCGACCGCGTGCTCGGCTGGCGGCAGATCGGCGAAGCACACGCGCTGTTGGAAGCCCGGGCGCCATTCGGCAAGATCGTGCTCGCGCTGCCATGAGCTTCACCAGGATCCTGCTCGAACAGAAGGACGCGGTCGCCGTCATCACGTTGAACGCGCCCGAGCGGCGCAACGCGCTCGACCTGGCGATGGTCCAGGACCTGCATCGCGCGCTCGACGAGCTCGCGACGCGGCCTGGCCTTGCGGCGATCGTGATCCAGGGCGCGGGCGACAAGGCCTTCGCCGCCGGCGCCGACATCGCCGAGCTCGAGCAGCGTGACAGCCAGGCGGCGTTGCGCGCGATCAATTCGACGATCTTCAAGCGCATCGAGGATTTTCCCGTGCCCTCGCTCGCAGCGATCCGGGGTTTCGCGCTCGGTGGTGGCTGCGAGCTGGCCCTGGCCTGCGACCTGCGCATCGCCGGCAGGTCGGCCAGGCTCGGCCAGCCCGAGGTCTCGCTCGGGATCATCCCGGCCGCCGGCGGCTGCTACCGCCTGCCGCGGCTCGTCGGCCTCGGCGTCGCGCGGGAGCTGATCTACACGGGGCGGGTCGTCGGCGCCGACGAGGCGCTCGCGATCGGACTCGTGAACCACGTCGTGGAGGATGCCCAGGTGCTGGAGCGCGCGCTCCAACTCGCGCACGAGATCGGCAAGAACGGCGCGCTCGCGGTGCGCGCGGCGAAGGCGACGATCAACGCGCTCGCGCGGCCGGACGAAGGCCTCGCGATGACCCTCGAGAGCATGGCCCAGGCCCTGCTCTTCGACAGCGCCGACAAGCACGCCCGCATGCAGGCGTTCCTGGCGCGATCCAAGGAGAAGAAATGACCAAGGTCGAGTTCAAGATCGTGGCCGTGCTCGGCGCCGGCACGATGGGTGCAGGCATCGCGCAGGTGTGCGCTGCCGCCGGTTCGCAGGTACGGCTGCAGGACGTCACGCAGGATTTCGTCGAACGCGGGCTCGCGCGCATCAACAGCTTCCTCGACAAGGGCGTGCTCAAGGGCAAGGTCACGCAGGCGCAGAAGGAGACCATCCTCGGCAACCTCAAGGGCACGGTCGACCTCAACTTCGCGGTCAAGGACGCGGATCTGGTGATCGAAGCCGTGCCCGAGGATCTCGAGATGAAACGCGAGCTCTTCGACCTCGTGGCCGCGATGTGCGGCGACAAGACCGTGATCGCGAGCAACACCTCGTCGCTTTCGCTCGCCGAGATCTTCAAGGACACCAAGGGCAAGGACCGTTGCCTCGGCACGCACTTCTTCAATCCGCCGCCGCTGATGCCGCTGCTGGAGATCGTGCGCACCGACGCCACCAGCCCGGGCACCGTCGAGCGCGTCGTGATCTATGCCAAGCAGCTCGGCAAGGAGCCGATCGTCGTGAAGGACAGCCCGGGCTTCGCCTCGAGCCGGCTCGGCGTGGCGCTCGGACTGGAAGCGATCCGCATGGTCGAGGACGGCGTGGCCGAACCCGAGGACATCGACAAGGCGATGGTGCTCGGCTACGGCCACCCGATGGGTCCGTTGCGCGTGTCCGACCTGGTCGGGCTCGACGTGCGGATGGCGATCGCCGACTACCTGCACGGCAAGCTCGCGAGCCCAGCGTTCGTCGTGCCCAAGCTGATGCGCGACATGGTCGCGAAGGGGCACCTCGGCAAGAAGACCGGCCAGGGCTTCTACACCTGGATCGAAAAGCAGGGATGACCGCTCCCGCGGGCGTCGTCGACATCCACGTCCACATCCAGCCGAACGGCTGCCTGCACGCGGCAGCCGAGCGGGCGATCCAGCATGGGCGCGCGGACCTGGCGCAGATCCAGGCGTTCAACGCCGACCCCGACGCGTTCGTCGCCCACATGGACCAGCAGGGGATCGCGGCCTGCGGCCTGATCAACTATCCGAGTCCGGAGGTCATGGGCTACACGCACGCAGTCAACGACTTCGTGGCCCGCTACCGCAACCGGCATCCGTCGCGCTTCCTGGCTTTTGGCGGCGTGCTGCCGCGGACCACCCCGGACGTCGCCGCGGCGATCGACCACCTGCTCGACGATCTGCGGCTCGACGCGATCAAGATCCACCCGCCGCACCAGGGCATGCCGGCCAACGCCTACACCGCAGGCGAGTCCGGACTGGCGACGATCTATGCCGCTTGCGCGAAGCGCCGGGTTCCGGTCATGGTGCACACCGGCACGAGCGTGTTCCCGGGTGCCCGGTGCAAGTTCGGCCGGCCGATGGAGTGCGACGACGTCGCGGTCGACTACCCCGACCTCCGGTTGATCCTCGCCCATGGCGGCCGGCCCTTGTGGTGCGACGAAGCGTTCTTCCTGCTGCGGCGGCACCCGAACCTCTGGCTCGACATCTCCGGGATCCCCCCCAAGGCCCTGCTCGGCTACTTCCCACGGCTGGAGCAGGTGGCGGATCGGGTGCTCTGGGGAACCGATTGGCCTTCCCCCGGCGTCATGGACCTCGCCGGCAACGTCGCGGCGTTCCGTGCCCTCCCTCTAGCCGAGTCGACCAAGCAGCGGATCCTGCGCGACAACGCGCTCACGCTGTTCCCGCGACTCGCCTGAGGCGATGGCAGCGGGGGTCTGCGCGCATGCCGGGTGGCGGCTATCCTTCTGCGCCACTCTCCCGGTCCCACTCCATCCCTTGTGCGCGCGAGGACGCGACGCACGCCACGCATTCCCCTCATGACCAGCAAGACCCTCTTGTGCTTCTCGATCCTCGCAGCCTTCGTCGCTGCGCAGGAGCAGTCCCCGGCCCAGCCGGCGCCGCAGGCGCCAGCGATGCTCGACCAAGGCAGCGAGCCCGTCCCCGGCAGGATCCCGGGCACCAGGCGTTACAACGTCACCTTCGGACAGCGCGGCTTCACGCTCGACGCGTTCCGCGAGGCGATCCATGCCGGTCGCACGCACGAAGACGTGCAGGCGATCGTGCGGGAACTGCAGGCCAAGGCCAGCGCCGAGTACGCGAACTTCGCGGCGGACGTGCGCGCCCTCGGCGGCGACGTCGTGGTCGAGTTCTGGCTGATCAACGCCTGCACGATCGAGATCGCGCCGCAGGATCTCGCCAAGATCGGCCTGCTGCCGAACGTGCTGCACGTGCGGCCCGACCTGCCGACGTATCCGCTCGCGCCCGTCCCCGTCAAGACGGCGACGAACTCCTCGAACCACAACGCCGACGCCGTGCAGGTGATGGGCTATGCCGGCACCGGCTACTCGCTGGCCGTGGTCGACACCGGCCAGGACAGCAACATGGCCGGCTCGGGCAAGCCGCACGTCCAGTACTACCGCAACGCCAACAAGTCCGACCTGAGCGGCGGGGGACTCGGTGGCTCGCTGCTCTACGCCAACAAGGCGGTGCCGGGCACGATCGGCGCCGACGACACCCATGGTCACGGCACCGGTGTGACTTCGATCACCGGCGCCTCTGGCTGGGGCAACGCCAGCGGCGACAAGGGGCATGCGCACGACGCGGGCAAGGTCGGCTACTCGATCTGCGTCAGCTCCGGCAGCTGCAGCAGCTCGCTCTCGGTCGAGGCCCAGGGCTGGCAGATGGCCGCCGCCGACCGCGCGCTCTACAACATCGTCGCGGGCAACATGAGCTACGGCTCGAGCCCGAACCCGATCGACGTCAGCCAGCAGGCAATCGACGCCTGCGCGTTGAACGCCGACCTGCTGCCGGTCACGTCGGCGGGCAACAGCTCCTCCTCGACCAGCGGGTCGTCCTCGACGGCCAACGGCCTCGCGGTCGCTGCGATCACGCCGAACACCAAGACGGTCGCGACGTTCTCATCGCGTGGACCGCTCTCGGGCGACCCGGCGCGCTTCTTCCCGGACATCGGCGCCTGTGGTGTGAACACGGTGATGGCAGCCCGCGACAACGAAGCCGGCAACTACACGGGCAGCGGCACGTCGATGGCCTCGCCCCAGGTCTGCGGCGCCGCGACGCTGATCAAGTCGGTACGGCCGGCCAGCTCGGCGCGCGAGCTCAAGGCCATGCTGCTCTGCAACACCGAGAGCATCGCCGCGCAGAACCCGGTCGCACCCTACAACTCGCGCAACGCCTACGGCATGGGCTTCCTGCGGGACGACTTGACCGCCAACTCGGCGCTCAAGGCCGGCACCGTGCTGACGCGCAAGATCGGCTCGACGACCGTGCCGAACCAGCACCCGCTGCAGGTCACGAACGGCCAGCCGGTCGCGATCGTGGTCACCTGGTATCGCAACAACCTGGCGGCAAACACCTGGTCCGACCTGAACCTCAAGGTCTACAACGGCGCGACGCTGATCGCGTCGAGCACCGACACGCGCAACCTCTACGAGAAGGTGACCTTCACCGCGCCGCTCACCGGCGTGGTCCTGGTCGAAGTCAGCGCGGTCTCGCTGGACGTCGCGAGTCTCGACTACTCCCTGGCGAGCACGCACGTCTTCGCCGAGGGCGTCCCGTCGAGCTACGCCCACTACGGCGCGGCCTGCGCCGGCAGCACGGGCACGCCGGGCCTCTCGATCGCCGGCAACGCGGTGCTCGGTGGCAGCTTCGGCCTCAAGCTGGCGTTCGCCAAGCCGGGCAGCAACGCGTTCCTGCTCTTCGGCGCGAGCAACCCCGGCCTCAACCTCGGCGCCCTGGCGCCGAGCTGCTCGGTCCTCTCCTCCGGCGAGGTGATCGCCGCCGCGGTGACGAGCGCCTCCGGGCAGGCGTCGGTCCCGGTCACGGTGCCGAACAACCCGGCGCTGCGCGGTGGCGCGTTCTTCAACCAGTACGTGGTCCAGGACGCCGTGAACCCGCTCGGCCTCGTGTTCTCGCAGGGCGGCAAGGGCGTCGTCGGCGACTTCTGAGCCGCGGCTCCTGCCGCGGTCGGGACGGGATGCGCATGCCGGCAACCGGCTGATAAGTTGCCGGGATGGTGCGTCGTGACGCGACAGACGAAAAGAGCCCGCGAGGGCCCGAGCCGGCTGGCGCACGTCGCTCTCGATCCGCGGGAGGCAGTCCCGCCCCGGCAAGCGCCGAAGCACCGGGTAGCAGGCCCCACGTGGCACCGGGAGACCGGGCTGCGCGAGCGGGGCATCACAGGCCCGTGAGGCGGCGAGAGCCGCTCAACGGGAAGCAAGCACGCGGGCCGCAACATCAAGTGAAACCTGCAGCCTCGACAGATGAACAATCCGCTGGCCGAGCCGGTCATTCCGCGGCGAAGGCAACACACGGAGCGCAGCGATCGGAGATGGGCGCGCCGTGCGGCGGCGGGGTAGGGGGAGCAGCACGTGTGCAAGGTCGAGAGTGCAACACGAGAGACCCGTCTGCGCCGCCGTCGTCGCGGCAAGGGCTACCGGATAAGGCAGTGCCGAAACCGATGCCTGCGCAGCGGGAGTCCGAGGGGGCAGTAGTACTGATGCACGCTGCGCGAGCAGCGAGCGCGAACGCCGCGACGAACAACGCGGCGGGAGGGAAGGGCCCCTGCGGTGGTCAGGTCGACGAGGCAGGTAAGGGCGAGGGCATGGCCGACGCGATCGGTCCCAACCAACCCCCCGCACATTCGTGCGAGGACAAAGTCCGACGACTGCAACGGCGACTGTGGGCTGCGGCCAAGCGAGGGCCGGGTAGACGCTTCCATGCGCTGTATGACCGCATCCACCGGAGTGACGTCCTGTGGGAGGCATGGGAGCGGGTGCGACGGAACCGGGGCTCGGCTGGGCTCGATGCCCAGTCGATCGCGGCCGTCGAGGAGATCGGCGTCGCGCGCTTCCTGGAAGCGATCGCCGCCGAACTCCGCGCAGGCGAGTACGTGCCGCAAGCGGTATTGCGGCGCTACATCCCGAAGGCTGATGGAAAGAGGCGGCCGTTGGGCATCCCGACGGTCCGGGACCGGGTGGTGCAGATGGCGGCGAAGCTGGTGCTGGAGCCGATCTTCGAGGCGGACTTCCTGCCTTGCAGTTACGGCTTCCGGCCCAAGCGCAGCACGCTGATGGCGCTGGAAACCCTGAGGAAGCTCGGGGCCAAAGGTGGCCATCACGTGCTGGACGCCGACATCCGCGACTACTTCGGCAGCATCGACCACGAGAAGCTGATGCGACTCGTGGCGAAGCGGATCTCGGATCGACGGGTGCTCAAGCTGATCCGCCAGTGGCTCACGGCGGGCGTGATGGAGGACGGCGAAGTGCGCGCGAATCTCGCGGGCACTCCGCAAGGCGGGGTGATCTCACCTTTGCTGTCCAACATCTACCTGCACGTGCTCGACACGCTGTGGACGCGGCACAGTGCTCCGCTCGGAGAACTGGTCCGGTACGCGGACGACTTCGTCGTGATGTGCAAGACGAAGGTCGAGTGCGAAGAGGCCGAGCGTCGCATCCGGGTGATCCTGGAGCGGCTCGGTCTCGAGCTGCACCCCGAGAAGACGCGGCAAGTGGACCTGTACGACGGCAAGGAGGGCTTCGACTTCCTCGGCTGCCACCTGCACAAGCGCATGAGCGGCGCGATCTGGGAGCGCGAGCGGCGACGCTTGTACTTCCTGCATCGTTGGCCGAGCGTGCGCTCGATGAAGCGGCTGCGGCAGAAAGTGAGGGAGCTGACGCCCGGTTGGCGATGCCACGCGGACCTCCGCGAGGTGATCGACGACCTGAATCCGCTGCTGCGCGGCTGGGGCAACTACTTTCGCACGGGGAACGCGGCACGGCGTTTCAACCAAGCCGACGAGTACGTCTGGCGTCGCCTCCGATCGCTGCGTGTGCGGCGCAAGGGGCGGCACTTGCGTGCCGGCGAGGTCGAGCGTTGGTCGCGTGACTACTTCGTCAACCTGGGACTGCACCGTCTGCGCGGCACCGTGAAGTACCCGGAGATCGCACAAAGCCGCGAACCCGAGAGATCGCCGGTAAGCCGTGTGCGGGGTGCAGCCTGCACGGGCACCAACCATGTGGGTGCAAGTCCCACCGCAGCAATTGCCCAGTTCGGCTGCGTAGCAACGTCCGACATTCGCGAGGGGCGACTCTCATGAGTGAAAGCTCGGACGCAAAGTCCTCGCGGCTGCGCAAGCGGTCGGACCTGTCAGGAGGGCGAGCGAAACCTGGGGCCGCAGCGAAGAGCGAACACTGCAGCGTCGTGACGGCTGCCCACGAGAATCAGGTTGTGGGGCAACGAGTAGCCGAGTCCATTCCCGCATGGACGAAGGCCGATGGACACAGGCGAAGGCAATGGGCCAACGCAGCCTGGGTCTGCTCCGGCGCATGGGTGGTGGCACCAGGTGAATGGTGGGTGTCTCAAAGCAGGGAAGGCCTGGCCTCCGCAGGGCCTGTAGCACAAGCCGTCTTCGGCAAGGCTACGGGTGGAAGCCAGACTGGCGGATCGGGTCGTAGTAGCGTTGACGCCATGGGACAGCAGAACCCAGGCAGAGCAAAGGACCCGTGGGGCAGCGGTGTGTTGCACAGAGCGAAGATTGCCCCGACATGCCTTCGGGCCAACGGGAATCCTCGATCGCGTAGCCGCGTGCAACACTCAAGGCGCATCAAACTCGCGGCGTCAACCGTGAGGCAGGGTGGGCCCGAATCGTGCGGAGCCGCTGTCTTGAAGCCGTACTGGGGAAAACCCGCCGTACGGAATTTTAGAGGGGTCGCGAGAAACGGAGCCACGGTCTCGGCTAAACGGGCACGAAGCTGGAAACGGCGGATACAGCCAAGCCCGGACCTGCGGGTCACCGCGCTCTCGGTCTACTCGTCAAATCCGCACGCACGGTTTGAAAGGGGGTCTTGATTGCCTCTCGCACCGCAGGGTGGGAGAAGAGTAAGGATCTACCAATGCGCATCGCCACGCTGCTGCTGGCACTCTTCTGCCCGGCGCTCTGCCCGGGACTCTGCCCGGCACTCCGCGCCCAGACCGCGCCACCCTCGCCAAAGCAGTTCCTCGGCCACGACATCGGCGAGGATCGCTACCTCGCGACCTACGAAGACCTGCGGCGCTACTGGGCGGCGCTCGCCGCGCAGAGCGACCGGATCGTCGTCGAGGAGATCGGCACGACCTCCTACGGCCAGCCGATGGTGCTGGCGATCGTCAGCGCGCCGGAGAACCTGCGCGCGCGCGAACGCTACCGCGAGATCAGCGAGCGCCTGGCGCGGGGCCGCGCGGCGGAGCCGGCCGCGGGCAAGGCCGTCGTCTGGATCGACGGCGGCTTGCACGCGACCGAGGCGGTCGCCGGGCAGAACATCCTCGAGCTGGTGTGGCGGCTCGTCGCGCAGGAGGACGCCGAGACGCAGCGCATCCGCGCGAACGTGATCACGCTCGTGTGCCCGGTGAATCCCGACGGCATGGAGATGGTCGCGCGCGCCTACCGGGCCACCGGCAAGGTCGGCGGCCTGCCGGTCCTCTACCAGCGTTGGATCGGGCACGACAACAACCGTGACTTCTACATGGGCAACGCCCCGGAGACGGTCGCGATCAACCGCCAGCTCTACCGGCGCTGGTATCCGCAGATCCTCTACAACCATCACCAGACCGCGCCGCGCGGCACGGTGATCTTCACGCCGCCGTTCCGCGATCCGTTCCCCTACACGGTCGATCCCCTGGTCGTGCGCGGCATCGACCTGGTGGCCGCGCACATGAACCACCGCTTCACGGCCGAGGGCAAGGGCGGCGTGATCTCGCGCAGCGGTGCGACCTACTCGACCTGGTGGAACGGCGGTCTGCGCACGACGGCCTACTTCCACAACATGATCGGCATCCTGACCGAGGTGTTCGGCTCGCCGAACCCCACGCGCCTCGCACCGCAGCTCGAGCGCAAGCTGCCGACCGGCGACCAGCCGCTGCCGGTCGCCGGCCAGGAGTGGCACGCACGGCAGACGATCGAGTACCTGCAGACCGCGAACTTCGCGATCCTCGACCTCGCGGCCCGCTACCGCGAGGAGCTGCTGCGCAACTCCGGGGAGATGGCGCGGCGCTCGATCGAGCGCGGCAGCCGCGACCATTGGACGGTCACCCCGAAGCTGATCGAGGCCGCGCGGACCGCGCGCACCGAGAGTCGCGGCGTCGACGTGTTCCGCGCTCCGGAGCTGCGCGACCCGCGTGGCTACGTGCTGCCGGCGGATCGTGGCGAACCGGCGGTGCGCGCGCGCTTCGTCGCGGCGCTGCTGCAGGCGGGGATCGAGGTCGGCCAGGCGACGCGTGAGTTCGAGCTCGACGGCGCGCGCCATCCGCAAGGCTCGTACGTCGTGAGTTGCGCGCAGGCCTACCGGCCGCACGTGCTCGACATGTTCGAGCCGCAGTGGCATCCGAAGGACGTCGATGCGAAGGGCGATCCGATCCGGCCGTACGACAGCGCCGGCTGGACCCTCGCATTGCAGATGGGCGTTGCATTCACCCGTGTGTTCACGCCGGTCGAGGGGCCCTTCGTGAGCGTCGATCCGGACGCCGATCCCGTGCTCGCGGGCAAGGCCACGCTCTGGCAGCGCCACGCGGCGGTCGGGGCCGCGCCGGCCAGACTCGGTCTCTTCGAGCCCTGGGGTGGCGACATGGCCACCGGGTGGACCGAGTTCATGCTGCGCGAGAGCGGGATCGTGCCGGCCAAGGTCTCCGGCCAGCGCATCCGCGCTGGCGGTCTCCGGGCCGGGTTCGACACGCTGCTCTTCTGCGCCGGCCTGCCGGGCGCGCGCCCCGAGGCCGAGTCGCGTCCGGCGAGCGAACCCCGGCCCGCGGGCGACGAAGGCGGTCCCGCGCCCGAGGCCCGGGTCGAGGAGACCGAGGTGGAGAAGCTGCTCGCGGCGTTGCCGGCCTTCGAGGACTGGTCGGCGATGGCGGAGCGCCGCGTGCGGCTGACCAGGGACGATGCCGCGCCGCTGCGCGAGTTCGTCGGCGCGGGCGGCCGTATCGTCGCCTTCGGCGAGCAGGCCCTGCGGCTCGCGACCCTCTTCGCGCTCCCGATCGAAGCCGGACCCCTGGTCAAGGATGCCGGCAAGTCCAGGCGCACGCGCCCGAACGAGTTCTACGTGCCCGGCTCGCTGCTGCGGATCGAGACCGGAGCGGGCACCACGCTGCCGGTCATGTTCCGCAACAACCCGGTGTTCGAGCTCGAGGATCCGGCGCGGTCCGACATCGAGATCGTCGCGCGCTACGCGCGCACCGACGTGCTCGCGAGCGGCTGGTGCCTCGGCGAGCAGCACATCGCCGGCAAGGCGGCGATCCTGCGCGTGAAGGTAGGCGAGGGTGAGCTGCTGCTCGTCGGACCTGATCTGGTCTACCGTGGCCAGGGCTGGGGTGGCTGGCCGCTGCTCGGATTGCGCTGATCACGCCTTACGCGTGCTCGCGCACGAACCGAGGCTGGACTCGGGCGAGTGCGCGTTGCCACGGCTCGCTGCCGCGGCTTGACGGGGCGAGGTTGCGCGGCGTAGAGTCTGAAGTCGTCCCTCGTCCGCAACCCAAGGAGATCTGCGCATGCAGATGACAGCGGCATTCAGGACGGCAATTGGCATGGGGATTGCTCTCTCTCTCTCTGCTTGAACGCCCAAGAACCGAACCCCCGGCGCTGGCGCTCCGGGACGCTGCCCGGTGAGACCCCTGGCACGCACCGCTACCTGGTGCAGCTGCGGACGCGGACCTTCGATCCGGCCGCGATCCTGGCGCTCGCGCGGCGTGAACCGAACCCCGCGGTTCGCAAGCAGATCCTCGGTGGCCTCGATACCGAGGCCACGCGCGACCAGGAGCCGCTGAAGCAGTCGATCGCAGCGGTTGGAGGGCGCTTGCGGAAGAGCTTCTGGACCAGCAACGCCGCAGACGTCGAGATTCCTCAGGACAAGCTCGACGCCGTGAGGCAGATTCCGGGCGTTGTCCGGCTCCGGCCGATCGAAGCGCGGGAGCCGAGCGGGCTGGCTCTCGACAAGGCAGTCGACCCGTTCTCGGGCATGCCCGCCATGCACAACTTCGCCGGCGCCCACGCGATTTCGTGCCAGGATGCAGCGCGAGTTCGTGGGGCTGGCGTAGCGATTGGCTTCTTCGACTCCGGGCTGGACGTCGATGCGAACGGCATGGGCGGAACCAACGATGCGTTCCAGAGCGCGACCGGCTCGCGCCTGCTGGCCAGTCATCTCGTGGCCGGGTCCATGCAGGTCCTGTGTGGAACCACGCTCACGACCTGGAACGCCGTCGACTGCAACCTCGCGCATCCCTACTTCCCGATCGGGTCGAAGCACTTCGATGCCAGACACGGCACAGGCTCCGCTTCGATCGCGCTCGGTGGCAACGGTTACGGGCATGCGCCAGACGCCACGGCTGTCGGCTGGGCGATCACGCGAGGCAACGTCACGCTGCTCCCGCCGGCCCCCTGCGCATTCGGGATGCGTTGGCTGACCGACGACGCCGCGATGCTGTCCGCGGTCCAGGGACTCCGGACCTGGAACGCCGACGTCATGAGCGAGCATCGCGTCCGCGTGCTGAACATCTCCTGGGCTGGCTGGTCCGATCCGCAGCATCCCGTGGAGCAGGCTCTGGACCTGCTCGGCTACACCGAGAATGTGCTCGTCACGGTCTCCGCGGGGAACGACTGGGATTCGACCCGGCTGTCGCATGCGCAGTACAACGGCCTCGCAGTCGGTGCGGTCGACAAGCGCTACTCCGAGAGTCAGAACTGGACGATTGCAACCTACTCGAGTCGGGGACCGCTCTTCGGCGACCCGCCCCGTGCGTTCCCCGACGTCTGCGCTCTGGGCGACGTCGACCACCAACACGTGGATCACGGAGTGCTCGGCGGATCACCCACGTACCCGAGCACTGGAACCTCGAACGCGGCGCCGCAGATCGCAGGTGCTGCCGCCCTCTACATCGCACGCCGCGACGTCTATCCGGCGGCTGCGACGGCGCTCGAGACCAAGGGTGCGATCCTCGTGAGCCTGGCCGAGCCGTACCGCGCGAACGGCAGTGCACCCCAGATCCCGGGCACCCACGCGAACTACAACGCGTTCGGACAAGGCTTCCTGCGCGACGACTACCTCGCGGAGTATGCCGAGCGGTTCCGGCCACAGATCGATCAGGCCATCCAGGCACGGCTGGGTGCGTGGTTGCCCCGTGCGTCCGAAACCGTCTCCATTTCGCCGACCACGAGCCCATGGCCCGAAGTCCCCTGGACCGGACTGTCGACGAACGCGGACTACGTCGTCGCGATCGCCTGGCATCGGCCGGTGTTCGAGCCCCTCGGAGACGTCTTCTACCCGCTTCCCAACGTCGACCTCGAAGTGATCCAGGGCAGCGGACCGGGCGCCCAGGTCATCGCGCGGTCGGCGAGCCTGGCGAACAGCTACGAACGCGTCGTCTTCCGTCCGACGGCGAC
>CAZSKV010000331.1:0-6215 GCA_964607495.1 uncultured candidatus Brocadiaceae bacterium | reverse complement strand
GGCGCCGCGTTCTTCCGCTTCCTGCAGGGGCTCGACGGTGCGGCGCTGCTCTCCGGCGACCTGCAGATCGAGGTGGGCGATGCCACGGCCAGGCTCATGCAGCCCTTCGCCGAGGCGCTGCGCCTCGATCCCGGCTTCGGCCTGGCGCTGCGCACCGCGCACTCGACGCTGGCGGACGCGCTCGAGGGCGCCCGGGTCGAGGCCGCAGCCTGTTACGAAGTCCTCGACTGCTGCTTCTCGGCGCTGCCGAGCGATGGCGACGCCTGCGTGCAGGTTGCCGAGCACCTGGTGGTGCTCGGCGACGACCGGCGGGCGATCCGCTGGCTCGAGCATGCGGCGCACCTGAATCCGCCCCCGGCCAAGGGCCTCGAGAACCTCGGCATCCTGAAGGCCAACCAGGGCGAGACGATCGCCGCGCGCGGGCTGTGGCTGCAAGGCCTCGAAGTGGACGGCCACCCCGACTTCTTCGCGCACCTCGCGCGGCTCGCGTTCAGCGAGGACAACGCCAACGAAGGCTGGGACAAGGTGCTGCGCGGCCTGCGCCGGATCTACGAGCGCTGCGTGCGGCCCGGCGAGTGGGAGGGCGACGAACGTGGCATCGGCGTGCTGCTGCGCTACCTCGTCGAGCATCTCGCCGAGCACAAGCCGCCGCCCGACGTGCTGACGGCGCTCTCCGACCTGCGCGGCATCCTGCAAGCACCCGAGGACCGCGCGGATCTCGGCTCGTGCCTGCTCGAGCTCGGCCGGCGTGACGAAGCCCGCCAGGAGCTGGAAGCGGCCCTCGCGCAGGAGCTCGAGCCCGCGGCCCGCGACGTCGCCGTGCGTTCGCTCCTGAACCTCGAGGTGCCGGGGTTCGAGAAGCGCTTCCGCACCGCCGTGGATCTCGTGACCGGCGGCAAGGCGTCACCTGCGGTGCTGCGCGAGCTCGAGAGCTTCCTTGCGGTGCGCGCCGACTTCTGGCCTGCGCGCTTCTTCCTCGGCGTCGCGTTGCAGCGCAGCGGCGAAGTCCTGCGGGCGCTCGATCTCTTCGCCGAGGTGCTGCAGCAGCGGCCGGGGCAGCCGGACGTGCTGCACGAGATGGCGCTGCTCTTCGACCGGCGTGGCAACAGCAAGCGCGCGCTCGAGTGCATCGACGAAGCCCTCGCCGCGCGCGGCGACGATCCGGAGATGCTCGCGAGCCGCGTCGTGTTCCTGCATCACCTCGGCCGCAACGCGGAAGCGAAGCGCACGCTGGAACGCGCGCTCGAGCTCGCGCCCCAGGACTCGGACCTGCGGCGGCTCGAGCGCGACCTCGGCTGAAACCACGCCCGGCCGGCGCGGCTCAGGGCAGGGTCACCGTGCCGCGGTTCGACAGCTTGTAGAGCTGGCCGTTCACCGGCTCGGACCAGAAGCACTGCAGGTGGAACTGGCCGGAGAGCCCGCCGGGGACCGGATAGGTGAACGGCAGGATCGAGGTCCCCGTGTTCGCAGGATGCTGCAGGGCGCCGAGGAACACGAGGCTGGTCGGATCGATCAGGATCGTGCCGAGCGGGGGGAACGGGACGTTCGCCGGGTTGGGGCTCGCGCAGAGCAGGGCCAGCGTGTTCTCCCAGCCCGCGCAGTCGATCGTGAGGCTGCCGGGGGAGGCATAACCCGGGCGCACGGACAGGCCGGAGCGTTCCGAGAGGCGCAGCGCCTCGTAGAGATAGGAGACCATCTTCGGCGCGAACTCGCCCCAACGGTCCCACATGCTGTGCCCGCCGCCGACCACCGCGATCAGCGTGTTGGGCACCTTGTTCGCCGTCGCCTCGGCCTGGATGCGCTGTGCCTCGGCGAACGGAACCGCGAGGTCCGCCGTGCCGTGCACGATGCAGAGCGGCACCGTCGGATCGTTGACCGTGGCGTACGCGATCGACCACATGTCGAGCAGCGAGTTCGGCTTGTGCGAGAAGCCCGGGTTGCCGGAGTTGCCGGGCCAGGTCGTGTAGCCGACCGTGAACGAGGCGGTCCCGCCCGACGAATCGCCGCCGACGAGGATCCGGTCCGGATCGATGCGCAGCTGCGACGCGTAACGGCGCAACCAACGCACCGCGGCCTTCGCATCCTCGGCGCACACGTCGGGCCCTTTGTTGCCGTGGTTGGCGGTCGGCGAGAGGCGGTAGTCGATCGAGATCGCGACGTAGCCGAGCGAGCAGAAGGTGTTGCAGAGGAGCTTGGCTTCGCCGTTCGTCTTGGTGCCGTAGAAGTACTCGCCGCCGTGGATGTGCAGGTAGACCGGGCGCGCGAGCTCCGTGTCGCCCTGGGGGTCGTAGATGTCGAGCTTCAGCGCCTCCCATTGGTTGGTCCACGGATTGAGGTTCGCGCCGTAGAGCTGGTCCGAGACCACCTGGGGCGTGAAGCGCGGCACCAGGTAGCGGGTCTGCGGCTGGGCGAGCAATCCGGGGGCGAGCAGCAGGGCAGCCAGGGTCAGGAGCGAGGAGGTGCGCGTCATCGGGGTCCAGGGGGATGCTGGCGGAGAGGGATCCAAGCAGTCCCGCGGCAACTTGCCAAGCAGGTTACCCTGGCGGCTGCGGACCAGGGTCCTGTTCTAATCTCCGGGTGCTGCGCTTTGTCGCCTTCCTTCTGCCTTTCCTGCCGCTCGCCGCGCAGTCGGACCCTGGCAGTCTGCGGCGGCTGATCGACCTCGACGAGCTCGCGCGGCCAGCACCCGGGGTCACGATGCGGCAGTTCGCATCGACCGATCCGAGCGGACGCGGCCACGACCATGGGCACTTCGTGCGCGGCGAGGGCGGGCATCGGGTGCTGGCCGAGGCCCAGGGTCCGGGCGTGCTGGTCAGGATCTGGTCGGCCAACCCCGCCGGCCGGCTGCTCGTGTTCCTGGACGGGGAGGAGACGCCGCGGATCGACGCGCCGTTCGCCGACCTCTTTGCGGCGCGATACTCGCCGTTCTGTGCGCCGATCGCGACCTGCAGGAGCGGCGGCTGCGTCAGCTACTTCCCGATTCCGTTCGCGAACTCATGCCGCGTCGAACTGGCCGGGCTCGAGCGGCCGCACGACCTCTACTACCAGATCCAGTGCCTGTCCTACCCCGCCGGCACGCCGATCCGGACCTTCACGCGCGAGCTGCCGGCAACCGAGCAGGCGGCCCTGGCCGAAGTGCTGCGGCAGTGGGGTGACCCTGCGGCGCTCGCGCCGCAGGGGCTCGCGTGGCAGGAGCTGCAGCTCGGGCCCGGCCAGTACCGTGACCTCTGCAACACGAAGGGTCCGGACTGCGTCGACGCGATCGCCTTCGTGCTCGATCCCCGGTCGCTCGCGCCGCGCGCGCTGCTGCTCGAGGCGTCCTACGACGGGGCGGCGCAGCCGTCGCTCTGCGTGCCGTTGCTGGACCTGGTCGCCGGCGGCTTCGGGCTCGTGCCGTTCGCGAGCCTGGTCGCGGGCCACCGCGCGGACGGCCTGTCCTGGTTCCGCCTGCCGCTGCCGTTCCGGCGGCGTCTGCGGCTCGTGGTGCGCAACCTCGATCCGAGCGCGACCGCGGTGCTGCGGGCCGGTGTGCGCCTGCGCGGCGCGGCGCTGCCCGGCGCAGACCACGTGCTGCACGGCGCGTTCCGCGTGCAGGATCGGGTCGGCGAGGCGCCCTACGAGTGGGCGCGCATCGACGGGCCTGGCAAGCTCGTCGGCATCACCCAGGCCCTGCAGGGCGTCGGCGACCTCTGGTACCTCGAAGGCAACGAGCGCATCGTGTGCGACGGGGCGGCGGCGCCGCAGATCGAGGGCACGGGCACCGAGGACTTCTACAACGGCGGCTGGTACTGGAACGACGGTCCGTTCGCGCTGCCACTGCACGGCCTGAACCTGAAGGCCGAGTGGACGACCAACCGCACGCTGCCGTTCCGCTGGCTCGTGCCGGACGCCGTGCCATGCCGCGATGGGCTCGTGGCCACGATCGAGCATGGCAGCCGCAACCAGGTGCGCGATGCCTGCTACAGCAGTGTCGCGCTCTGGTACGGCGCAGCCAGATCCGTGCCGCGGCCGCGTGCCCAGGACCTCGCGATCCCGCGCCTGTGGGTGCATCTGCCGCAGGGCTGGACCGCGGCCAGTGCGCTCGACTGGACGCCCGCGGCCGCGGTCTCGCGTACCGCCTGGGAGCAGATCTCACCGCGCCATCGCGGTCTCGACCGGCCGCTCTTCCAGGCGTTCCCGGTCAGCTACGTGCAGCAGGACGCGGCGCCGGTGGATCCTCGCGTCGTGCTGCTGCCGCGCGGCAGCGACGCGCCGTACCGCGCGCGCATCGCCGCGCCCCATGCCGACCGCTTCCGTCTCGAGCTGCGTTTCGCGGGGGCGACCCATGGTGGCGCAGCCGAGATCAGCGTGGATGGCGTGCCTTGGGGCAAGGTGGATCTCACGGCGGCGGATCCGGGACCGCTCGCGGTCCGGAGCCTGGGCCCGCTGCCGTTGCGCGACGGGGCGCACGAGCTCGGGATCCTGACACCCGCCGGCCAGGGGGCGGTCGGCTTCTTCGCGCTCCGTCTCGTGCCGAGCTCGCCGTACGTCCGGAACTGGTGGGTGGGCCCAGCGGTCCGCTGTGCGCGCGGCACCTCGGTCGCCGACACCCAGGCCGAGGAGCGGGCCTGGCTCGCGCCGGAGTTCGTGCCTGAGGATGCCGGCTGGAAGCAGGTGGCCGCCGAAGGCGATCACCTCGACCTCGGTACTCATGTCGCGCGCGAGGCGCCGATGCTCGCGTATGTCGCGGTCGTCGTCACGGCGCCAGTCGCGCGCGTGGCGCGTGTGATGCTGGGCTCGGACGACGGCGCGCGCGTCTGGTGCAACGGCGCGCTCGTCTGGACGCACGCGGTGCACCGGCCGCTCGGGCCGGACCAGGACGCATTCGAGGTGCCGCTGCGCGCGGGCCGCAACCTGCTGCTCGTCAAGATCAAGAACGACGACGGCGGCTTCGGCCTGATGCTGCGCGTCGCCGATCCGCACTGAACCGCGTGCGGGCGGCCCGACTCACTTGCCGGGGGCGGCCTCGAGCACGAGCGGTTCGCTGACCGGCATCTGCAGCACGAACTCGAGCTTCTCCTTCTCGAGCCACTCGTAGACCGCCGTGATCGGCGTGCAGAGGCCCATGTGCGGGACCACGACCGGGTTGCCCTTGCCGTGCGTGTAGATCTTCGAGAACACGCCCATCAGCTCGTAGGTCTCGCCGCGGTAGATGCCGCCGCCCGAGTTGCCGAAGTAGGTCGGCGCGTTGATCATCCAGTAGTTCGTGCCGTTGAGCTCGTTCTTGACGCTGCTGACCTCGCCCTTGGTCGGGATCGGGTCGTTGCCGAGCGGGCACCCGACCGCGTAGATCGGATCCCAGACCTTGATCGCCGTCGCGTCCTTCTTGCCGAGCACCCGTGCGACCTTCGGCAGCAGCTTGTCGGTGCGCAGCTTGAGCAGGGCGGCGTCGATCTTCTCGTCGTGGGCGATCATGTCGCCGTTGACCTCGGTCTTGACGCCGGCATCCCCGTAGATCGTGACCGCGATGCCGTCGCGCCGCGCGCGCGCGGAGTCGGCGAGGATGTTGCGGATCACGTGGTAGGAGGTGACGACGTAGCTCTCGTTGGTCTTGGACTTGGGGTTGTGCGCCGACCAGATCAGCGTGCCGGAGCCGACGGTGTCGTCACCGTTCAACTGCACGGTGGGGGCCAGCATCTTGTCGGTCAGCATCGCCGGGTTCGGCGCGACCTTGCCCTGCAGGTTGGCGAGCACGCTCTGGGTCTGGGTGACGCTGGCCTCGGTGCGCGTCTCCTTGGCCCGCATCTCGTTGTGGTAGGCGTCGACGAGCTCCTTGGTGCGCGTCACGTCGCGGGCGACCTCGGCCTTGAAGCGATCGGCCTCGAGCCGCGCGAGCGCGAGCTGGTCCTTGAGCTTCTTGGCCTCGTCGCTGCCCTGGGCCGCGGCCTGCACCCGCTTCTCGAGCTCGGAGAGCTGCTGCTCGAGGCGGGCGAAGGCCCGGCTCTGCACGGCCTCGATCTCCTGCTTGCTGCCGGCCTTGGCCATCGCGTCGGCGACCATCTGCCGCAACGCCGCGACGTCCTTGCTCTCGTTCTTCAGGTTCGAGATCTGATGATGGAACGAGGCCAGGAGGACCAGCACGGCGAGCCCGCTCAGGATCTCCAACAGGGTGCGCTTCATGGATGCGTCAGTCTTGGTGCTGCCGAACTCGCCCTTTGCCGTGACGGAGACTTGAT
>CAZSKV010000330.1:0-4472 GCA_964607495.1 uncultured candidatus Brocadiaceae bacterium | reverse complement strand
GCCGAGGAAGCGGATCTGGCCGGCGACCCGCATCGCTGGACAGCCTCCCGTCTTCAAGATCAGGTCGGAGGCGCGCTCCTTGACCATGATGCGGAGCAGATCGTGCAGGCTTGGCTGGCTCACGTGGATTCCCCTTGTGTCGGTCCTATCGGCATTCGCGCCGGTGCACGTGCAGCCGCTGCACCCCGCATGAGTCGCCTGGTCCCGAACCGCCGGTGGCTTCGAACGGTCACCCGCTCAGGTGCGGGCGGCTTCGTCCGCCAGGAACGGCTGCAGCGCGCCCAACAGCTCGCGCAGGCCCTGCCGGGTCACGGCACTGATCGCGATCACAGGCTGACCGGACTCGAGTTGCAGGCGCGCGGCTTGGGCGCGCCCTGCCTCGTCCTCGACCTTGGTCGCGAGCAGCAGGCACGGCCGCTGCGCGAGGGAGTCCGAGTACTGCTCGATCTCGCCGCGCACGATCTTCCAGGCTGCGACCGGATCGGTCGGAGCGCCGGACGAGCAGTCCACCAGGTGCAAGAGCACGCGCGTGCGCTCGATGTGCTTCAGGAACTTGTCGCCGAGGCCCCGGCCGCGGTGCGCTCCCTCGATCAGTCCGGGGATGTCGGCCATCACGAAGCTCCTGTGGCCGTCGGCGGCGACGATCCCGAGATGGGGTTCGAGCGTCGTGAACGGGTACCCGGCGATCTTGGGCCGGGCCCGGGACAAGGTCGCCAGCAGCGTCGACTTGCCGGCGTTCGGCAGGCCGAGGAGTCCGACGTCGGCGATCAGCTTCAGCGACAGGCGGCAACGACGCAGCTCGCCGGGCTCGCCCTTCTCGGCCGCGCGCGGCGTGCGGTTGGTCGCGGTCGCGAACCGCGCATTGCCGCGGCCACCGCGGCCACCGCGCGCGATCACGAACGGAACATCGGGGGTCGAGAGGTCCTTGAGGACGTTGCCGCGCTCCGCATCGAGCACCACCGTGCCGACCGGAACCTTGAGCACGAGGTCTTCGGCGTTCTTGCCCCCGCAGTTCTTCTTGCCGCCCTTCTCGCCGTCCTTGGCGTCGTAGAGCTTGCGTCCGGACAGGTGATAGAGCGTGTTCTCGTGCACGGTGGGCAGCAGCACGACCGAGCCGCCATCGCCCCCGTCGCCGCCATCGGGACCGCCGCGCGGCATGTACTTCTCGCGCAGGAACGACACGCGGCCGTCGCCACCCCTGCCGCCGCGCACGGAGAACTCGAGTTCGTCGACGAACACGCGCTACTCAGCCTCAGCCCAGTGCCTGCGCGCTGGCGTCCTGCCGACCAGCAGGAGTCAGCCGACGCTTCAAGCGCCGCCTGCGGGCAGCGGATCGATGTGCACCCGGTTCGACGCGAAGCGGACCGTGCCCGGGGCGAGGGCGAACAAGGTCCAATCGCGGCCGACTCCGACATTGCGGCCGGCGACGAAGCGCGCGCCGACCTGGCGGACGATGATCGTGCCGGCATGGACCGTCTGGCCGCCGTAGCGCTTGACCCCGCGGTTCTGCGGGTTGCTGTCGCGGCCGTTCGAGGTGGAGCCTTGTCCCTTCTTGTGTGCCATGGCTTTGTCCTTGCGCCCTCAGCCTTCGATCGCCTCGATCTGGATCTCGGTGAAGCGCGCGCGGAACCCGGTGCGCCGGCGCTGGTTCTTGCGCCGCTTGAACTTCTGCACGATCAGTTTCTCGCCCTGCACCTGACCGAGCACCTTGGCCTTCACCCGGGCACCCGCGACGTGCGGTGTGCCGATTCGCGGCTTGTCCCCACCGACCGCACAGATCTTGTCGAACAGGAGGACCGAGCCCGGCTCGGCCGAGCGGTTCAGGGAGATCAGCACTTTCTCGCCGACCACGGCGCGGAACTGCTGGTTGCGATCGTCGACGACAGCGAACATGAGTCTTCGGACCTCGGCTTCGGGGAATGAGGGGCGGGGAATCTAGCGAGCAGGCGCGGGGCCGACAAGGGCGCGCGCAGGAATCCCGCGGCTCAGGCCTTCACGCCCAGCCCCGCCGGGATGTTGACCCTCGCCTCCTGGCCGTCCCCGGTCAGGAAACGGTAGTGGACGACGTCGATCGGGTAGGTCGGCTCGGCCTTGAACATGATCGTCTTGCCGGCCGCCTCCTCGAGATCCATCACCGGCCGGCGCTTGAAGTTCGCGAGGTAGTCCGCGACCTGCGGGCAGGCGTAGATCTGCAGGATCGAGAACCCCTTCAAGGAGATCAGGGCGCGCACCTCGCGCAGGATCGTCAGCGCCTTGCTGGTGATGGTCCGCGTGAGCCCCGAGCCCCGGCAGTGCGCACAGGGTTGGAACATCGCCCGCTTGAGTCCTGGCCCGACCCGCTGCCGCGTGATCTCGAGAATCCCGAACGGCGAGATCTTGCCGACCTTGATCCGGGCGCGATCCCCCCGCAGCTCGTCGATCAGCATCCGTTCGATCGCGCGCCGGTGCTTCTCCGCGGACATGTCGATGAAGTCGCAGATGATCACGCCACCGAGATCGCGCAGCCGCAACTGGCGGACGATCTCGGGGATCGCCTCGAGGTTCGTGCGGTAGGCGGTCTCCTCCAGATCGGAACCGGGCTTGAACCGTCCCGAGTTCACGTCGATCGCGACGAGCGCCTCGGTCTGGTCGATCACGATCGAACCACCGTTCGGCAACTCCACGCGGGGTTGGAACAGGCTCTCGACTTCCTTCTCGATGCCGAACGCATGAAACAGCGGCGAGCTGAGCTCGTGGATCTTGATGCGCTCGGCCATGCGGGGCATCAGCTTCTCGGCGAAGTCGCGGATGCGGAGGTGCACGTCCTGCGAGTCCACCACGACCTCTTCGATGTCCGGCGAGAAGAGGTCGCGCATCGCCTTGAGCACGAGATCGGACTCCTCGTAGAGCATCGCCGGGGCGCGCGTCACCTTGGCCCGCTGGCCGACGACCTCCCAGATCTTCTTGAGGTAGTCACGGTCGCGTTCGAGATCCTGCAGGGTCTTGTTGACGCCCGCCGTGCGCACGATGAAGCCGATCCCGCCGCGCCCGGTCTCGTCGAGTTCCCGGACGATCTTCTTGAGCCGCTTGCGCTCCCGATCGTCCTCGATCTTGCGCGACACGCCGCACTTCGGGAGGCTCGGCATGACCACGAGACAGCGGCCGGGCAACGACACGTAGGTCGTCAGCGTCGGCCCCTTCATGCCGATGCCCTCCTTGGTGATCTGCACGATCACCTCCTGGCCCTTCTTCAGCAGCTGGTCGATCGGCACCCGGACCCTCGGCTCGCGCTCCCTTGGACTGCGACCCCGCCCACGCCGGCCGCGCCGCTCGCGCCCACGCGGACCGGGTGCCGGTTCGACCGACACCGGCGCGGCGGTCGTGGCGGTTCCGGGAGCGTCGCCTTCGCCCTCGGCCTGTGGGTGCGCGGCGGCGCTGCCGTAGGCAGGGTTCCGCTCCGGACCCTCCTGGGCTTCCTGGCGGTCGCCCGCTTCGGGGCCTTCGTCCGCCCCGAGCCCGGCGTCGCTACCGAAATCCTCGGTTTCCGGCGCATGGTCGCCGCGATCGGGGCCCTCGTCGCCACGATCGCCACGGGGCTCGCGGTCGTCCGCGTCGGGATCGGCCTCTGCTCCTGCGCCCTCGGCGTCCTGCGCATCCGGATTCCCGGCGCTGGCCTCCTGCGCCGGCGCCGCGGGTGCGTCGGCACCACCGGCCGGCGGCGCTTCCTCGTCATCGTCGTCGTCGAGGGCCGAGCGCATCGACTCCGGGCCTTCCTGGCCGGAGACCCGGGCCCTGCCCTCGAGGATGTCCTCGAGCTGGAAGTCGGGCCGGCCATAGGCGGGCAGCACGTCGGAGGCGTGCAGGAACCCGTTGGTCTTGCCGCCGAAGTTCACGAAGGCGGCGCCGATGCTCGGCTCGATGTTGACGACCTTGCCCTTGTAGATGTTACCGAGATAGGCCTCGCGGCTGGCGAGTTCGACGTGCAGCTCCTGCAGCACGCCGTCGGACACCACGGCGATCCGGCTTTCCTCCGGATCGATGGCGTTGATCAGCATCCTCTTCAAGTTCTTGTTCCTTTCGGTGCATCCGGCCAGGGTGGCTGGTCGGAGCCGTCGGTTCGCCGCGGCAAAGGCGGCATCTCCGCTCGCGGCCAGGGATCGCGGTCGGAACCGCAACCTGGCCTCGGAACGGCAGCAACCCGGCGGCGGGCTGCACGATCGACCTGGCGGTGCTGCTGCCAGCAGCGTCGCAGGTCATGGCGATGCGGCCGGGGGGCGCCGACTGTCGCGGGGGAACCGACGGAAGTTCGATGAATCGCACGATTCCATGCGTCTCCGCGCCGTGTCCGCGAGGCGAGCGCCGACCTGGGCAGCAGACTGCCGCGGCGGTTGCCGCGGCCTGCCAGCAGGCGTCGACCTCGAAGAACCCGGGCGCAGTGAGGAGCATGGGGATACCAGAAGGGCGAACGGCGACGCCGGTCCCGAAACCAGCGG
>CAZSKV010000329.1:0-9026 GCA_964607495.1 uncultured candidatus Brocadiaceae bacterium | reverse complement strand
AGGCGCGGGCCATGGCCGAGACCGGCGATCCGCAGAAGGTCGGCAAGGCCCTCGACCAGGCGCGTGACTACAACCGCAAGCACCCCAATGACATCGTCGGCCTGCGCGCGAAGCAGCTGATCAAGGAGATCCTGTCGGGCGCGAACGTGACCGTCAGCGGCGACGACCTGCTCGAGGTCGCCAAGGGCGAACTCCAGGCCAAGCGCTACGAGGACGCGGTGCGCGGGGTCAAGCGCGCGCTCGGCGCGATGACGCCCGAGCAGCTCAAGGCCAGCGGCCTCGAGGCCTGGGGCATCATGAGTTCGGCCTTCGCCGCGCAGGAGCGCTGGCTCGAAGCGACCCTGGCGCTCAAGCAGGGCCTGGAGAGCTTCCCACCGCCCGCGGACTCCGAGACCGACGTCGGCAGCACCTATGCCGAGCGCCTGACCGCCCTCGCCAAGCGCCTGATGGCGCACACCAACAAGGACGCGACCTTTGCGGCGCTCGAGAAGGAGGCCGGCGACCTGATGGTCAAGTACGGCGGCGTCAAGAGCGAGGCCAAGCTGGCTTGGGAGGCCGGCCGCACCAAGCTCGACGAGAAGAAGTTCGCCGAGGCCGCCGAGGCCTTCGGCAAGGTGCCGCTGACCGACGTGCGCGGTGAACTCGCGCGCGCGCGCCAGGCCCGCGCCTACCAGCAGGCCGACCAGGTGCAGAAGTCGCGGGATGCGATCCTGCAGTACCGCGAGTGGCTGAAGACCAAGGACGCGAAGATCGACCCCAACCACCCGATGGGCGGCCAACGGATCGCGAACCGGCAGCTGGCGCAGGCCGAGTGCGACTTCCTCGAGGCCTACATGCTGTACCAGCAGGGCATGGGCGCGAAGGCCTTCGGCGGCAAGAAGGATCCCACGAAGCTGCCCGAGGTGCTCGCGAAGCTCTCCGACTACAAGCAGCGCTACGAGAAGATCGCCCCGGGCTCGGTCGAGCTGGCGCTCGACACCCTGGCCCGCGTGCACGCCGAACTCGGCGAACTCGACAAGGCCGAGGAGAAGTTCCGCTCGCTCGCCCAGCTCAATCCCAAGAGCAGGCTGCTCGCGTCGCTCTCGAGCCGCATCCTCGCCGGCCATGCCGCCAGCGTGAAAGCCGCCGAGACCGAACTTGCGGCGCTGACCAAGAGCGGCACCGCGAAGCCGGCCGACGTGCAGGTCGCACAACAGAAGCTGCACACCGTGCGCAAGGCCGCGCTCGCGGCCGGCATGGACTACATCAAGGCCGCCGAGACGCCCGCCTACCAGACTCTCTACGCGACCCTCGTCAACGCGCAGGAGCTGCGCGAGAACGACGTCGCGGTCGAGGTCGGTCAGAAGATCATCAGCCTCTACGCCGAGTCGAAGGAGAACAAGGCGAACGTCGACAAGTGGATCCGCCTGATCGTCGGCTCCGTGCTGCTCGAGAAGCAGGACTTCAAGGGGGCCTACGAGATGCTCTCGGTCGCCGAGAAGGCGAACCCGACGAACTACTCGATCAAGAAGAAGGTCTGCGAGGCGCTCGGGGGCTGGCAGTTCAAGGACGAGCGCGGCCGCATCAGCCGCATCCCCGGCCTCGACAAGCCGGTGGAGGCCTACAAGAAGTACTGGGACGAGTACAAGACCTACGCGCTCTCGGCGCAGCGCAACGTCACCCAGTTCTCCCTGCCCTGGTACCGCTTCCACTGGGAGGCATACGACCTCGCGCTCGCGGCCAGCCGCAAGGACTCGAAGTTCGCCGAGGACGCGAAGAAGCTCTACGGCATCGCCCAGTCGACCGACAACTTCGACACGCTGAAGGCCAAGCTCGGCCCCGAAGGCGTGCTGATCTACGAGTTCTTCCAGGCCAACCCGCCGCCGCGCTGAGCGAGAACCACACGCCTTCGACCTGAGTCCGCACCCACGCAAGTCCATGAACCCCCTCCGCAATCTGGCGTCGCTCGCGGCGCTCTCCCTCCTGCTGGTCGGCGGCGCCCTCCCGGCCCAGAAGATCAAGGACACGATCCTCAAGAAGGACGGCGCGCGCCTGCGCGGCGTCGAGATCGTGGACATGACCACGACGAGCGTCGTCTTCAAGCGCGGCGCCGAGCAGGCCGAACTGCCGGCCGTACAGCTGGCCTCGATCCAGTGGAGCGAGCCGCCCGAGGAGTTCGCGCAGGCCACCGTGGCCGAGAACCGTGGCGACTTCGAAGCCGCCGCGAACCTCTATGCCGAGGCGAGCAAGAAGAGCGACCGCAAGGTGTTCCAGCTCGAGGCGAAGTTCCTCGCGAACCGCGCGCTCGTGCATGCCGCCGTCGGCCGTGACGCGGCGCGCGCGCAGACCGCCGCGGACTCGCTGGCCAGCTTCGTCGGCGAGGTGGGCAAGGGCCTGCGCGCGCCGGAGGCGAAGCTGCTGCAGGGCAAGGCCCTGCGGATGGCCGGCAAGGGCGCCGAGGCGGAGAAGATCCTCAAGGAGATCGAGGACACGGCGGTCAAGGAGAACTGGGGCTTCGTCTGGGACGCGCGCGCCAAGTACGAGAAGGCCCTCGCGCAGCTCGCACAGAACAAGCCGGCCGATGCGCGTTCGGCCTACCAGTCGGTCGCTTCGGCGGTCGATGCGGCCCTGGCTGCGACCCCGGGTGGCAAGGACTCCGAGATGGAGGAATTGCGCATGCTCTCGCTGGTCGGACAGGGCGAGACCTACATCGCCGAGAAGAACCCCGACCAGGCTTCGAGCTACTTCGACGGCCTCGCGCAGCGCAGCCAGGGCAAGTCCCCGGCGCTCTACGCGGCCGCGCTGGCCGGCAAGGGCGAGGCCCTCTACCTGAAGGCCGGCGCGAGCAAGGACCCGGCACTCCTGCGCCGGGCCCAGATCGAGCTCGCACAGGCCAGCATCCACGACACCGGCACCGGCGCGACCACCGCCAAGGCCCTCTACTACACCGGCAAGCTGATCCTGGATCTCGGCGCCTCGCGCGAGTCGGAGCAGTTCAAGGCCCGGGCCAGGAGCTACTTCGAGTCGGTGCTGCGCAACTACGGCCAGACGCCCTTTGCGGCCCTGGCGAAGGCAGAGCTCGAGAAGAAGTGAAGGTCCGCCCGGAGCCGCTGCGCGCGAAAAAAGCTGCATTCCACGGCCGGGAGGGGCTTCCCTCCCATGCGGCTCCTGGCCACACTCTGCGCCCCTCCGTTCGGCGAAGCATGGTCCCCCGCGCCGAGCGGCCCGTATCGCGAACCCCAAACGTCCCAACGTCCTCCTGGATCGTTGACCGGCCAAGGCCCCTGGCCGCCAACCTCAACACGCAACAAGAAGCATGAACGCGCTGAAGTCTGTCACTCGCTTCGTCACGCCCGCGGTTGCCGCCCTCGCCCTCGCGGGCTCCGCGGCCGCGCAGCAGGCAATCCCGGCTGCGGCGACCAATCCGATCGTCGACGCCTTCAACAACATGGGATTCATCGGTTGGATCCTGCTGGCGTTGTCGGTGGTGTCGGTCGCCCTGATCATCGAGTCCTCGATGAACCTCAAGCGGGACAAGTTCGCCCCGCCGGACATGATCGACGAGCTCGAGGCACTCTTCGAAGAGGGCAACTACCAGGAGGCGCTCGACCTCTGCGAGAACCAGCGCAACTACCTGACAAACGTCGTGGCGGCCGGCCTCGGCAAGCTCGGCCACAGCTTCGAAGTCATCAAGGGCGCGGTCCGCGAGATGCAGGAGGAGGAGACGGTCAAGCTCTTCCAGAAGGTCGGCTGGATGTCCATCATCGCGGCGACCGCACCGCTGATCGGCCTGCTCGGCACGATGATCGGGATGTTCATCACGTTCGGCGCGATCGCCTCGGCCGGCGGCTCGGTGCAACCCGCGCAGCTCGCCCAGGGCATCAAGCTGAAGCTGGTGTCCACGATCATGGGTCTCTTCGTCGCGATCCCGATGTCGCTGTGCTTCTTCCTGTTCCGCAACCGGGTGATGCGCGCCACGATCGAAGTGAACGCGATCTCCGAGGAACTCTTCGAGCGCTTCCGCAAGGAAGAATCCAAGGCTCCTGCCAAGTGATCCTGGGGCGGCTGCAAGCCGTTCCTCTGCGCGAGGTGCCCTGAGATGTCCAACAAGATCCAGAAGATGCTGGGCAAGCCGCTGCGCATCGACATGACCCCCATGGTCGACTGCGCGACGCTGCTGCTGATCTTCTTCGTGCTCGTGATCGACGTGAGCCAGAAGGAGTTCGAGGACCTGATCCTCCCGGCAGCCAGGTTCGCCCAACCCGACGACAAGCCGCCCGAGAACCGGGCGATCGTGAACGTCACCCAGGACGGGCGCGTCGTGTTCAAGCGCAACACGTACTATGACCCGGACAAGGACGGCGAGAACTTCAAGAAACTGCACGAGCTGATGCTCTTCTTCAAGAACACCTATGCGAAGAAGGGCAGCATCAAGCAGGAGGCCGTCGGTGGCGGCAAGACCATGACCGTGATCGACGATCCGATCCTGATCCGCGCCGACAAGTGGACCGAGTGGCACTACGTCGGCAAGTTCATGGAGCACTGCGTGTCTCCGGACGCGGCCTACTGGAAGCTGGAGCTCGCCCTCAGCGAGCGTGACAAGGAAGAAGCCCTCTTGAAGTCCACTGGACGCCTACCGAGGTAAGGACAGCGATCATGGCGATTGGCAAGCACGCCGAAGAATCGATGGAAGAGCAGGAGATCGATCTGACCCCGCTGATCGACTGCTTCCTGATGCTGATCATTTTCTTCTCCTGTCTCGAGTTCAAATCCCTCGAGGCCAAGCTGCCTGCCTACCTGCCGAAGGACGTCGGCTCGAGCAATCAGTACGTGGCGCCGCAGGAGAAGCTCTCGGTCAAGATCTGGTGCGACAACTGGGGCACCGAGAACCCGCGCTACCTGGGTGCGAACCCCGACCCGAACCAGAAGCCGGTGTTCTGGCTCAAGGACCACCGGTTCCACTGGGAAGTCGGGCCCAAGCGCTACGACTACGACAAGCGCGACCAGATGCTCAAGGAGCTGCAGCGCATCGCGGATGACAAGTCCAAGTGGCAGAAGGACGAGAAGTCCGGCCAGCTCAAGAAGATGACGGTGGTCATCGAACCCGGTCCAGAAGTCGCCTACGGCGACGTCGCCGAGACCGTCGACATCGTGCTCAAGGCGGGCTTCGAGGAGATCAACTTCGGCGGCGGCCTCGGTGGCCGCAAGGGCCGCAAGCGCGGTTGAGGGCCGTGCCGCCCAGGGGAGGAACCCACTCCCCTGGCGGCCCTCGCGGACGCGCGCGCCAGGATCGGCGCGCGCCGGGGAAGCAGGCAGGAGCAGGCGCGCCTCGGACCCTCGGCGCCCGCCGAGAAAACACTGGCAAAGCCATCGGCCCCGGCTAGTTTTCCGCGCCTCAACCGTTCCGGCGCGCCCCGCCAGAGCCCCTGACTGCACCGCATCCCCCGGCCGAATTCCGCGACTCCGATCCGAGCCGCAGATGTCCCCATCGCCCGAGGCTGTGAGACAGTGAGGGCGGTCGGGTCTGCTTCCGGCAGACCAGACCACTTCCAAGTCCTTCCAAGATGAACTGCAGCAAGATGCCCGTGGATCAACCTCGCCTCCTGGCAGCATCCCTCGTTTCGGTCCTCTTCTGCGCTGCGTCGTGCTCGACGCCTGGCTCCTCGACGCCGCCGGGCACCGGGCCCGATCAAGGCACGGTCACGGGATTGAGCGCGCAGCAGCAACAGGGTTTGCAGAACGAGCGCGATCGCTTCCTGATCGCCAAGTACCTCGAGCTCGCACGCCAGCTGCGCGCCGAGGGCAAGCTCGACGAGGCCCGCCTGCAAGCGCTCAAGGCCAAGGAGATCCACCCAGCGCACACCGAGACGCTCGATCTGCTGAACCAGATCTCCGCCGAGCTCAAGGAACCGTCGGGCACGGTCGCGAGCCTCGACCAGCAGTACCGGCGCCTGCAGCAGATCCGTGAGGAGCGCAACCGCGCCGAAGTCGAGAGCCGCGTGCAGAGCGGCAAGCAGCACCAGAGCCAGGGCAACCTCGATGCGGCGATCCAGGAGTTCCGCATTGCGCGGCAGAACATCGAGGTCGGGCGCTACATGGACTGGGGCGCGCTCAAGGGCCGCGTCGACCAGGCCCTCGCCGACGCCGAGAAGGCGCGCGAGGAGCGCGACCGCGAGCGCAGCGAGGCCGAACTGCGCGAGACGATGCAGGCGCTGCGCGAAGGCGAGCGGCTCGCGTTCGCCGAGAGGCAGGCCCGCGTCAGCGGCCTGACCGCGGCATCGATGCGCGCCTTCGAGATGGCGAAGTACTCGTGGGCCCAGGATCTGGCGCGTGAAGCCCTCGACGTCGACCCCAACAGCCAGGTCGCGCGCAACCTGCACGAGTCCGCGACCAAGGCCCTGCGCGAGACCCGCAAGGACAGCTACATCGAGGAGAAGCGCAACGAGTTGACGAAGCTGCTCGAGGCGAACGAGGACCTCCGGATCCCGCAGACCGACATCCTGCGGATCGACGACGCGACCTGGCAGCGAGCCGACAAGCGCGTGGTCGAGACCGGAGCCGAGGTCGCGGTGTCGCCCGAGAACCAGGCGATGCAGAGCGAGATCGACAAGAAGGTCGTCGGCAAGCTGACCTTCACCGAGGAGACCGGCCAGTTCAACGAGGTCGTCAAGCTGGTCACGACCGTGACCGGCCTGCCGATCATCATCACGCCCGAGGCCAAGAAGGTCATCGCCGACGAGGGCATCATCCTCAAGCTGACGCTGGTCTCGCCGCTGCCGCTGCGCAACTTCCTGAACCAGATGGTCAGCCGCAGCGAGAACCTCGCCTGGCGGACCAACCATGGCGTGATCGAGATCGCGACCAAGGCCCAGGCCGGCGGCGACGTCGTGCTCAAGCCCAAGGACGTGCGCGATCTCGTGTTCCAGATGACCGAGTTCACGCCGCCGCAGATCCGCGACATCCCGAGCGGCGCGACCGAGGGCGGACCGCGCAGCGGCGGCGAGTCCGACGCGAAGGTGGCCTACATCGAAGGCGACGCGCTCGTGAACGCGATCAAGGACGCGACCGGAGCCAAGTACTGGGAAGGCGAGGGTGGAGGCACGATCGAGTACGTCGACGCCGGCTACCTGATCGTCAAGGCCAACCCCCTGATGCACCGCCGCGTCGACCAGATGCTCAACGACTACCGGCGCTTCGCGACCGCGGTGGTCACGATCGAGTCCAAGTTCCTGAGCTCGAGCGAGAACTTCCTGCAGGAGATCGGCGTCGACTTCCGCGGCATCGGCGGCTCGGGCGCGAAGGGCAGCAATGCGACGCTCGACGACATCACCAACGGCCTCGACGACAACGCGTCGCGCGGGCTCGACAACGCCGGCACGCAGGACCCGGCCGGCCATCCCTCGTCGGGCCTGTTCTACAACGACGGCAACGACGGCGACATCCGCGGCCGCACCGAGAACTTCTTCACCAACCCGCTCGGACGTGCGCTGTCGACGACCGGCGGGTTCACGGCCAGCTACCTGCTGCTCGACGACGCCCAACTGCAGATGATCCTGCGCGCGATCGAGAAGAGCGAGAACATCCAGGTCGTGAACAGCCAGCGCCTGACGGTGCTGAACAACGAGCGGGCGAACGTCTCGATCCTGAACCAGACCTCCTACGTGCGTGACTTCGACGTCGAAGTCGCGCAGTCGGCGTTCATCGCCGACCCCAAGGTCGACGTGATCCAGGACGGCGTCGTGCTCGACGTCAAGCCGGTCATCTCCTACGACCGCAAGTACGTGCTGCTGGCGCTGCAGCCGACGGTGGCCGAGCTGATCCGGCCGATCCCGACCTTCACGACCTCGCTGGCAGGCTCGACGCTGCCGGTCACGCTGCAATTGCCGCAGCTGACGGTCAAGACCTTCGCGACGACGGCCAAGGTCCCGGACGGCGGCTCGGTGCTGCTCGGCGGCCTGCGCGAGGTGCTCGCGGTCGAGCGGCGCGCCGAAGTGCCGCTGCTCGCGCAGATCCCGATCGTGTCGTTCCTGTTCAAGGTCGAAGGCGTAGTCAACGAGAACACCGCACAGATGGTGCTCGTCCGCGCGACGATCACCGACGTGCGCGAGTCGACCGAGCGGCGGGGCCCACTGGCCCGCTGACACAACCACCTGTCTCTGGCGCGGGGCGCTTTTTCCGGCCGGTCCCCGACCGGGTGGAAAAAGCGCCTCGCTTGCCGTACGGATCCAGGCTGTGACCCGGAAGCTCGACGCGATCTTCTTCGACATCGACGACACGCTCTTCTCCACCACCGTGTTCGCCGACAAGGCCCGGCGGGCCGCGATCGACGCGATGATCGCCGCCGGCCTGCGCGCGGACCGGCAGACCTGCCTGAAGGAGCTCCAGGAGGTCCTGGCCGAGTTCTCGAGCAACTACGGCAGCCACTTCGACAAGGTGCTGCAGCGCCTGCCGGCGGCGGCCACGGCCGGCCTGTCGAAGGCCGTGCTCGTCGCCTCCGGAGTCGTCGCCTACCACGAGACCAAGACCCACGAGCTGCAGGTCTACGACGACGTCTACGAAGTCCTGCGCTGGCTGTCGACGACCACGCTGGTGCGCGGGATCATCTCGGCCGGTTGGACGATCAAGCAGGCCGAGAAGGTCGTGCGCCTGAAGATCTACGAGTTCCTGACCCCGAACGCGGTGTTCTTCACCGACGAGCTCGGGATCAGCAAGCTGAACCCGAAGCTCTACCGGCGCGTGCTCCAGGAGATGAGGCTCGACCCCAAGCGCACGATGTACGTCGGCGACAACCCGCGGCACGACATCGATCCCTGCAACCGCGAGGGCATCATCACGGTCCGGAGCCATCGCTCGGGCAAGTACGGGGACATGCAGGGCGAGACCAGGCCGGACTACGAGATCCGCGACTTCTACGAGCTGCGCGACATCCTGAAGACGGAGTTCGGGATCGACGCGGCGGAGCCGAAGCGGCGGCTCGAAGCCGAATCCTGAGCCGGGCGATAGACTCCTGCGCCCCCCCCTGGTCCCTCCCAATGCCGATGCGACCC
>CAZSKV010000328.1:0-4808 GCA_964607495.1 uncultured candidatus Brocadiaceae bacterium | reverse complement strand
CGGTCGGCGAACTCGCCGCGCTCGACCAGGAACTGCTGGTGCGGGCCTTCGGCGCGCGTGGGGCGCAACTCTGGCACAAGGCGCAGGGGCTCGACGACGAACCGGTCGCCACGACGCCGCGGCCCGCTTCGATCGCGCGCGAGACCTCGTTCCCGGCCACGGCCGAGTCCGGCTTCGTGTTGGCGATGGCCAGCTACCTGCTCGATCGCGCCGCAGCCGAGATGCGCCGGCAGCAGCTGCAGGCGCGGACGCTTGCGGCGCGCGTGCGGCACGAGGACGGCCAGGCGCAGGAGCGGCAACGGAGCCTGGCCATGGCGACCGACCGCACCGACCTGCTGCAGGCGGTGCTGCGCGGGATCCTGGCCGGGTTCGCCGCGCGCCGCGTGCGCGTGCGCCATGTCGGCGTCACGCTGGCCGGCTTCGAACGCAGCGTGGCGCGCCAACGCGAACTCTTTGCGCACGAGGCCGAGCGGCGCCAGGCGTTGTTCGCGGCGATCGACCGCGTGCGCGCACGCCATGGTTTCCAGAAGGTCGTGCTCGGCGGCTCAGCACCCCTGCTCGCCGCACTGGCGCAGGACCGCGACGGGTTCGTGCTGCGCACCCCCTCCTTGTCCCGTTGAGCCGCGATGGTCCTGCTGCTGGTCCATACGCACTGGTCGCTGCTGACCGGACCCTGCTCGCCACGAGCTCTTTGCGAGGAGGCGGCCCGCCTCGGGCACTCGCATCTGGTGTTGGTCGACGGCAACGGCCTCTATGGCTTCCAGCCGTTCCAGCAGCAGGCGCGGCGCATGGGCCTGACCCCGATCTTCGGGGTCGAACTCGTGCACGCCGGCCGCCATGTGTTCGCTCTCGCGCGCTCGATCGCCGGCTACCGCTCGCTCTGCCGGCTCGTGACCGCGCGCCAGCTCGATGCCGACTTCGACCTCGCACGCGCGGCGGCGGAGCATGCCGAGGAACTGCTCTTCGTCTGTGCCGACCCCGAACTGCTGCTCGCGCTGGCGCCGCGGCTGCCGGCGACGCAGCTCTTCGTCGGTTGGCCGCCGGCCGCACACACGGGCCCGGCGGCAGTGCCGCTGCCGCAGCCAGTGCCTCTGCCGCAGCCAGTGCCTCTGCCACAGACAGTGCCTCTGCCACAGACAGTGCTGCTGCCGCAGACAGTGGGCCGCAAGAGCCCGGAGCCGCTGCGGTGGCCGCCGCGGGCCGAGCTCGCGCTGGCGGCGCGCGTGCACGGCCTCGCGCGCGTGGCCTGCTGGGAGAGCTGGTTCTGCCGTCCGGCCGACTTCGCGACGCATCAGGCCTTCGTCGCGGTCAAGCACAACCGCGGGCTCGGCGGCGCCCAGCCGTTGCCGGCGGCGTTGCCGGGCCAGCACCTGCCGGCGCGCACGCAGCTCGCGGCGGCGTTCGCCGCCGACGGCGAAGCGGTGGCGCTCGCGGCGGAGCTGTGCGGGCGCTGCGCGCTCACGTTCGCGCCGCAACAGCCGCCGATCTTTCCCGTCTTCCCGCTGCCGGCCGGCAGCACAGCCGGCCGCCATCTGGCCGAGCTCGCGCGGGCAGGCCTCGCGGCACGGATGCCGGCCGCGAGCCGCAGTGCGCAGCTCCGGCTCGAGCGCGAACTCGCGGTCATCGAGCAGACCGGCTTCGCACCGTACTTCCTCGTCGTGCACACGATCGCCGAGATCGCGCGGCGGCGCGCGATCCCGTGCGTCGGGCGCGGCTCGGCGGCCGACAGCCTGGTCGCCTATGCACTCGGCCTGACCGATGCCGACCCGATCCGCTATGGGCTGCTCTTCGAGCGGTTCCTGAATCCGGCGCGCCAGGATCTGCCCGACATCGATCTCGACTTCTGCTGGCGCCGCCGCGACGAGCTGCTGGACGCGGTCTACGAGCGCTTCGGCCGTGACCGGGTCGCGATGATCGCGACCTATGCGACGCTCGGGCCGCGCGGCGCCTGGCGCGAGGCCGCGAAGGTGAACGGCCTGTCGCCGCGCGAGGTCGATCGCCGCTGCCGAGGTCTGCCGCACCATCGCGAGGGCGAGCGCACACTCGGCGAGATGCTGGCCGAGACGCCGGGGCGCAGCGGCGACACCGCGCTCGAGCAGGCGATCGCCACCCTCGGCGAAGCGCTGCTGCAGGCGCCGACGCACCTCGGCATCCACGCCGGGGGCGTCGTGATCACGCCGGGTCCGATCACCAACCACGTGCCGCTCGAGCGCGCGAGCAAGGGTCTGGTCGTGACCCAGTACGACATGCGCTTCTGCGAAGCGCTCGGGCTCGTCAAGATCGACCTGCTCGGCAACCGGGCGCTGACGATCCTGAGCGAGGCCAGGGCCGAGCTCAGGGCGCTCGGGTGCGAGTGTGGCGAGGCGCCGGAGCTGCCCGAGGACGATCCGGCGACCGCGCAGCTGCTCGCGCAGGGCCGGACGCTCGGCTGCTTCCAGATCGAGTCGCCGGCGATGCGCACGCTGCTGCGGCAGCTGCGCGCGCGGACCCTCGACCGGGTCATCCAGGCGATCGCGCTCGTGCGCCCCGGGCCGTCGGCGTCGGGCATGAAGGACGCCTTCGTGCGGCGGGCGCGCGGCGAGGAACCGATCACGGCGGCGCACCCGCTGCTGGCCGAGGTGTTCGCCGACACCTACGGCATCCTGCTCTACCAGGAGGACGTGATCCGCGCGGCGATGGCGATCGCCGGCTGCGACGCGGCGGCCGGCGATCAGCTGCGGCGCACGCTCGGCAAGCTCGTGCACGACCGCGCGGGTGGTCAGGAGGCGCTCGACCGCTTCGTCGTCGCCGGGTTGCAGCACGGTCACGACCAGGCGGTCATCCGCGAGATCTGGGACGCGATGGCACGCTTCGCCGGCTTCTCGTTCTGCAAGGCGCACGCGGTGACCTATGGCAGGATCGCCTACCGCTGCGCCTGGTGGAAGGCGCATGCGCCAGCGGCGTTCCTCTGCTCGGTGCTGCGCAACGACGCCGGCTACTACGAGAAGGGTGTCTATGTCGAGGAGGCCAAGCGGCTCGGCGTGCGCATGCTGCCGCCGTGCGTGAACCGCGGCGGCCGCGCCTTCGCGCTCGAACGGCTGCCCGGCGGCAGCCTCGCGCTGCGGGTCGGCCTCGGCGAGATCTCCGGGCTCGGCGCGCAGGACATCGACCGGGTGCTCGCCGCGCGGGCCGCGGCCGGACCATTTGGCTCGCTCGCCGACCTCGCGACGCGCGCGCACCTCGGGCAGGATGCACTCGAACGCCTCGTGCTGGCCGGCGGGTGCGACGGGTTCGGCCCGTCGCGGCCATCGCTGCTGGTCGAGTTGCAGCTGCGCCGGACGCCGGGCCCGCGGCGCGACGCCGCGCGCTCCCTCTTCGCCATCAGGCCCGAGCCGGAGCCGCTGTGCGTGCCGCAGCTGCCCGAGTACAGCCCGGCGCGGCGCACCGCGCTCGAACTCGATCTGCTCGGCTACGCGCTCGCGGCCCATCCGGTCGTGGCGCTCTGGCATGGACGGCGGCCGCGCCATGCCTTGCCGATCGACGCGGTCACGGCCCGGGCTGGTGGCCATGTCACACTCTTCGGCTGGATCGTCGCCATGCGCCGGCTGCGGACCAAGGCCGATCAGCCGATGCTCTTCTTCTCGCTCGAGGACCAGAGCGGCATCGTCGAATGCGTCGTCATGCCGGACCGCTACCGCTTGCTGGCCGCGCATCTGCTCGGGCGGGGACCGTTCGTCGTGACCGGAGTCGTGGACACGAAGCAGGACGGGCTCTGCGTCCGGGTCGCGACGATCCTTGCCGATGACACCTGCCTGGAAGCGCAAGCAGAGCGGGAATGAGCCGCAACCCGCCGCTACACTCCGTGTCCCGATGAGCGAACGACCGATCCGGCGCATCCTCGTCCCCGTGGAGCTCGCCGAGCCCGGTGAACCCGACATGAGCTACGCGCTGCGCCTCGCGGCGCAGCTGCAGTGCGAGCTGATCCTCGTGGTCGTGATCGACACGCCGACCACGGTCGGGTTGATCGGCCACCATCGGGCCCAGGCCGCCCGGGGCGGGGAGTCGTTCAATGCCGCGCTCGTGCGCGACGCGAAGGCGATCCTGCAGAAGATCGTCGACGCCGCCGGCCAGCTCGGGGTGCAGGCCTGGGGCCACGCCACGGTCAGCGAGGACGTGGTCGAGCAGATCCTGAAGGAAGCGCTGCTGCAGAAGGTCGACCTGATCCTCGTGCGTTCGCACGGGCGGATCGGCTTCATGAAGGCGATGCTCGGGTCGACCGCCGGCGAGATCCTGAAGGCGGCGCCCTGCCCGGTGCTCGTCGCCCCGCACTGACCCATGCCCAAAGCCCCGTCCCACCGGCCGTTGACGTCGGCAGAGCTGCGGTTCGCGTGCCCGCCGATCCACCCGAGCAGGAAGCGCCCCAAGGCCAGCGAGCTGCTCGGTCAGCCGCGGGCGATGCAGGCCTTGCGCATGGGGCTCGAGCTCTATGGCCACGGCTACAACCTGTTCGTGTCGGGTCTGATCGGCTCGGGCCGGAACGCCGTCGTCGGACACCTGCTCGAGGAGCTCAAGCCCGCCTGCCGCCTGGGCCCCGACCGCGTCTACGTGCACAACTTCGCGGAACCCAACCGCCCGAAGCTGTTGACCCTGCCGCGCGGCAAGGCCGCGCACTTCGGGGACGAGATCGAGGATCTCGGCAAGGCGATGCAGGAGTCGCTGCGCAGTGCCCTGCGCGCGCGCCCGCACAAGGCATCACGCCGGCTGGTGCTGCGCGCTGCCGAAGTGCGCGAACGGCGGCTGATGGCCGCCCTGCAGCGCGAGGTCGAGCG
>CAZSKV010000327.1:0-5052 GCA_964607495.1 uncultured candidatus Brocadiaceae bacterium | reverse complement strand
TGTCGCGGCGCGTCGCGCTGAAGATCACCAAGCTCGGCATGGACACCCGCGAAGTCGTCGCGCGGTTCGAGCAGGAACGCCAGGCGCTGGCGATGATGGACCATCCCAACATCGCGCGTGTGTTCGATGCGGGGGCCACGGCGAGCGGCCGGCCGTTCTTCGTGATGGAACTGGTCAAGGGAATCCCGATCACCCAGTTCTGCGACGAGCACCAGCTCGGGACGCGCGAGCGCCTGGCGCTGTTCGGTGACCTCTGCTCGGCGATAAACCATGCGCACCAGAAGGGGATCATCCACCGCGACATCAAGCCGTCGAACGTGATGATCACGCTGATCGGCGACAAGCCGGTCGTGAAGGTGATCGACTTCGGCATCGCCAAGGCCACGCAGGGGCGCCTCACCGACAAGACGCTCTTCACGCGCTACGAGCAGTTCATCGGCACGCCGGTCTACATGTCGCCGGAGCAGGCCGTGATGAGCGGACTCGACGTGGACACGCGCAGCGACATCTATGCGCTCGGCATCCTGCTCTACGAGCTGCTGACGGGCAGGCCGCCGTTCGACACCAGGTCGCTGATTGCGGCGGGCTACGAGGAGATGCGGCGCATCATTCGCGAGGTCGAGCCGCCGACGCCGTCGTCGCGCCTCAGCACGATCGCCGGCGCGGAGCGGACAGCGGTCGCGAAAGCCCGCCAGGTCGCTCCCGAGAGCCTCGGGCGTCTCGTCGAGCCGGATCTCGACTGGATCGTGATGAAGGCGATCGAGAAGGACCGGACGCGGCGCTACGAGACGGCGAACGGCCTGGCCGTCGACATCCAGAGGTTCCTCGCCGACGAGCCGGTCAGTGCCACGCCACCGACGGCGGCCTATCGCTTCCGCAAGTTCGCGCGCCGGAACAAGGCCGCGCTCCGCGTCGCTGCGTCCGTCCTCGTGGTCCTGGTCGCGGCGACCACCACGAGCACGTGGCTGGCGGTGCGCGCGTCGCGTGCCGAGAGAGAACAGCGCGCGCTGCGCATCGCGGCGGTCGCGGCCAGCGCCGAGGCCCAGGCCAGCGAGCGCCGGGCCAAGGACGAAGCCAAGAAGAGCGCGCAATCGGCGAAGTTCATCCGCTCTGTCCTGGTCGGCCTCGATCCGGAAGTGGCAGGGGGGCGGGACCCCGGGCTCCTCCTGGACATCCTGATGCGGGCCGTGCGGCGCGCGGCCTCGGAGTTCAGGGACCAGCCGGAGGTCGAGATCGAGATGCTGGGGACGATCGGCCACTGCCTGGCCCAGCTCGGGCTCGCACCGCATGCCTTCGACATCTCCCGCCGCGCCCTGATGCTCGGGGAGGAACTCCATGGCCCGCAGAGCCCGCACACGGCGCGCCTGTTGACCGTGGCCGCCACACGGTCGCTCCAACTCGGACGCCACGAAGAGGCGGAGGCACAGGCTACGCGCGCCGTGACGATCCAGCGGCAGGTCTCCGGGGCGGAGCATCCGGACACGCTCGAGGCGATGACCGAGCTCGGGATCGTGCTGCTCGGGATCGACAAGGCCGCGGCGGCAGAACCGGTGCTGCGCCAGCATCTGGGCATCGCCACGCGCGTGCTCGCACCCGACGATCCGGCGACGATCCACTGCCGCACCCACCTCGCGCGGGCGCTTGCAGCGCAGAAACGCCACGCGGACGCCGAGCCGTTGCTGCGGGAGGCGGTCGCGGCCTGTGAGCGGACCCTTGGCGGCGCGGACCGCCGCACTTCGCATGCCGCGAACATGCTGCTCGAGGCCCTGCTGGCCCAACAGAAGCCCGGGGCGGCAGCAGAGTTCGCCCGCCCCTTCGTGCAGCGGTTGCACAGTGCGCGCGCCGAGCATTGCGAGGCCGTCCAGGTGATGCACAAGCTCGGCAAGATCCTGATCGGAACGGACCGCGACGACGAGGGCGGGCTGACGCTGCGCGAAGCGCACGACATGGCGTGGCGTGTACTTGGTTCGCGCCACCCGCTGAGCCAGGAGATCACCCGCGACCTGGACTCCTGGTACGTGGCGCGCGGCATGCACGTGGAAGCCGCGGCCCTCAGCCACCGGGCCGCGGCGGCGGCGATGGATTCCACGGTGCGGTTCGAGTCGAGCCTGGAACCACTGCTCGTGCAGTTGCGTGCGGACCCGACCGATGCGCACGCGGCGCTCAAGCTCGCCGCCCGGCAGGCCTGGCTCGGCCGCATGGACGCCTGGCGGGCCACGGCGCGCGGCATCCTCGCAAACGTTGCCGACACGGCGCACCTTCCGTCGGCCGAACGGGCGGCCAAGGCGGCGTTGATCATCCCGGGCGCAGACCCCGAGATGCTCGAGCAGGCGCGGAAGCTCGCGCGCCTGGCAGTCGGGCGCGACCGGGGCAGCTTTCTCCATCCGTTCTTCCAGTTCTGCCATGGCCTGGTCGAGTTCCGCGCTGGCAACGATGTCGCCGCCGACGCGATCCTGCAGCAGGTGGCACTCGATGGCCCCACGAAAGGCCCGGTGGCGGCTGCGATCTACCGCGCGATGATCGCCATCAGGGCCGGGCGCCAGGACGATGCCCGCGCATTGCTGGATGCCGCCGCCACCCGGATGCGGCCGGTGCCGGTCGATGCGAACGAACCTCTCGCCGCCGGCGGTGACCACGACGACCTCATCACCTGGCTCGCCTGGAACGAGGCCCAGGCGATGTGGAAGGCGAGGAAGTGATGCGCGCACGACACCCGCTCTGGCGATGAACCCGGACATCACGCGGCTGCTCGAGAGCCTCCGCAACGGCGACCCGTCCGTCACCGAGCGCCTGCTGTCGCTCGTGTATGCGGAACTGCGCGCCCTTGCGCGGTCGAAGATGGCGCGCGAGCAGCCGGGCCACACGTTGCAGCCAACGGCGTTGGTGCACGAAGCGTGGCTGCGCCTCGGCAGCCAGAAGTTCGAGAACCGCGCGCACTTCTTCGGTGCCGCCGCCGAGGCCATGCGGCGCATCCTGATCGAGCGTGTGCGCAGGAAGGCTGCCGCCAAGCACGGCGCCGGGATCGACCATGTGGACGCCGACGAGGTCGAGGTCGCGATCGTGCCGGGCAAGGAGGCGGAGCTGCTGACGGTGCACGAAGCACTGGATGCGCTCGCGGCCTTCGATCCGCGCAAGGCGGAGCTGGTGAAGCTGCACTACTTCGCCGGGTTCACCTTCGCGGAAGCCGCGGAGATCCTCGGGGTCTCCGAGCCGACGGCTCGCCGTGACTGGCAGTTCGCGCGCGCGTGGCTGGCCCGCGAGATCGGACGGACGTGAAGGAGTCCGGCGATCGAATCACCCTTGGTCAGCGTGCGCCTCGAGGTCGTCGATCGCAGCTCGACGCCGCTGCGCGATGCCCGCCGCGCAGGTCTTCGAGTTGGGGCTCCCGCAGTCGCTCGTCGACGCCGCGGCCGTGCGCGTCGGCCGGTAGACCCCGCGCACTGCAGGCTTGCCTTCGGCACTGCACCTAGATCAGCTGCTGCCCGGAGGCCGTGGGATGCTGCGCTGTCCGAGAGACCAGACCTTGCTTGCCCGGACCCGGCTGAGTGCCGGGTTGGTCTGGGTGTGCAACCACTGCGGGGGCCGCGCGGTGACGATGCCCGTGTTGCGCCGCCAGCTCGAGCCGGCGGTCTCGGTCGGGCTCTGGAGGGAGGCGATCCGCTCCGGGTCGGCTGGAGTCCCATGTGCCGCATGCTGGCGGCCCACCAGCCGCGTCGATCTCGTGGTCGAGGACCTGCGGGTCCACATCGACGTCTGCCGACCCTGCAGCTGTGTCTGGTTCGATCGCGGCGAGTTGCAGCAACTGCCGGCCAAGCCGCCACCGCCACCGCCGCCGGACGAGCTACCGCTCGCAGCGCGGCAACGCATCGCAATCCTCGAGGTGCAGGAACGCGAGCGGCAGCGCCGGGAAGCAGAGCAGGAGGCGCCATCCCTCGCGTTGAAGCGTCTGCCGGCGCTCCTGGGCCTTCCAGTCGAACTCGCCGAGGGCACGGCCTCTCCCCGCCCGTGGCTGACCTGGGCCACCAGCGGGCTCGTGTTGGTCGTCAGCGCCATCGGATTCCAGCGGCGCGAAGTGATCGAGGCGATGCAGATGGTCCCGGACCAGCTCCTGCACTCGCTCGGGCTCACGGTCTTCACTTCGTTCTTCGTGCACGCTGACTGGCTGCACCTGCTGGGCAATCTGTGGTTCCTGCTGATCTTCGGTGACAATGTCGAGCAGCTGGTCGGCCGCAAGCGCTGGCTGGTCCTCCTCGCCGGCGCGACCCTGCTCGGTGGACTCGCCCACACACTTTTCGACCCGCGGGGGAGCCTCCCGGTGGTCGGTGCGAGCGACGGCATCTCCGGGCTGATCGTCTGCTATGCGTTGTGCTTGCCCGAGGCCCGGCTCGGGATCTTCGTCTTTCCCCGGTACTCGATCCGCCCGATCTGGATCACCTTCTCGGCGCGCACCGGCTTGCTGGTCTGGATCGTGCTCCAGCTGGCGATGCTGCTCGGGCAGGCGTACGGGGTGGGTGGCGTCAGCGCGCTCGCACATCTTGGCGGGGCCCTGGCCGGCCTGCTGTTCTGGCTGCAACTGCGCGCGGACACGTAGCGCGAGCGGACGGATGGGCCGTCGCGCGCTTCGGACCCGCTGCGCCGGCGCCTGCGAGCCAGTAGAAAGCCCGCATGATGCCCGCCCTCGACCCGCGCACCAACACGGCCCTGTTGGCCAGTCTGCTTGCCGGCCTGTCGACTGCCATCGGGGCCCTGCCGATCCTCTTCCTGCGCGCACCCACTCCGACGCAGATCTCGGCCATGCTCGGCTTCGGAGCGGGGGTGATGATCGCTGCTGCGGCCTTCACCTTGGTCGACGGGAGCTTCGACCTCCTGGCCGGGCTCGGCACCGCCGTCGCAGTGGGCTGGGTCGCGTGCGGCATGCTGCTCGGGACCGGGTTCCTATGGCTCGCCGACCACCTGCTCCCGCACGAGCACTTCGTGAAGGGTCATGACGGGCCGCACACGCGCTTCGTGCGCGGCGCCTGGCTCTTCGTGTTCGCCATCACCCTGCACAAC
>CAZSKV010000326.1:0-1957 GCA_964607495.1 uncultured candidatus Brocadiaceae bacterium | reverse complement strand
CAAGGCGGCGGCCGCTGCGGCCGCTGCGGCCGCGCCGCGCGGCTGAACGCACGCGCAGCGCCCACAAGCCAGGGGGATCCGGCTGACCCTCGGGCTAGACTGGCCCCGTGGTTCCGATCCGGTCCTGGTCCGAAGCAGGCGCCGTGGTCCAGGGTCTGCTCGCCCTGGCGCTCGTGGCCTGCGCGGGGGTCGCCGACTGGTTGCTCGGACCCGACGTGCCGCTGACGCTCGGCTATCTCGCGCCGATCGCGGTCGCAGCCTGGTACTTCGGCCGATGGATGGCGCTGGTCTGCACGGTCCTCGCCGCGACGACCTGGCTCGGGATCGAGATCTTCGAGCACGACCTGGATCTGCATCCGGGCATCCACTTCCTGAACTTCTCGCTGCAGTTCGCGCTCTTCCTGCTCTTCGGCCGGCTGCTCGCGACGCTGCGCCAGCGCATGCAGCGCGAACAGCAGCTGGCCCTGACCGACACCCTGACCGGCCTCGCGAACCGCCGCGCGTTCTGGGAACGGCTCGAACAGGAGGTGCGCCGCTGCCGCCGCTTCGGCACGCCCTTCGCGGTCGCCTACATCGACGTCGACGAGTTCAAGGCGGTCAACGACCGCTGCGGTCACGACCGCGGCGACCAGGTCCTCGAGCGGATCGCCGGCGTGCTGCGCGCATCGATCCGCGAGCTGGACCTCGCGGCCAGGGTCGGCGGCGACGAGTTCGCGGTGCTCTTCCCGGGCACTGCCGGGCTCGGCGCGACCGTCGCGACCGCGAAGCTCGCGGGTGTCCTCTCGGGCGCCGCGCTGAATCCAGGCTTCGCGCTCACCTGCAGCATCGGTTGCCTGAGCGTGCTCACGGCTCCGGCCTCGGTCGACGAGATCGTCTCCCGCGCCGACGCCCTGATGTACGCGGCGAAACGGCTGGGCGGCGGCCAGGTGCGGCACGAGACGATCGGCGATGCGCCGGCGACGGCCGCCGAGGCGGCGCGGCGCGCGGCGCGCTGAGCCGGACCCGCTACTTCTCGAGGCGCAGGATCCGCCCGTCGAAACAGACCAGCAGCACCTCACCCGAGGGTTCCTCGGCGAACGCGGTGATCTGCTTGCCGGTCTCGAGCAGCAATCCGCCGCGCTGCGTCGGCAGGCCGGGCTGTTCGCGCACCGCCCAGAGCCGGCCGCTGGCCCAGTCGCCGTACAGGCAGGCGCCAAGGAGTTCCGGGATCGCCTTGCCGCGGTAGACCGCGCCACCGGTCACCGACTGACCCTCGGCGTGCGAGTACTCGGCGATCGGCGCGACATGTGCAGCCGGGGGACCATGTTGCCGGTCGGGTGGGAAGGGGTGCGCGCCTTCGTAGATGTTCCAGCCATGGTTGCCGCCGCGGTGGATGCGGCCGACCTCCTCCCAGGAGTCCTGGCCGACGTCCGCGTACCAGAGGTCGCCGGTCAGGCGGTCGAAGTGGATCCGCCACGGATTGCGCAACCCGTAGGCCCAGATCTCGGGGCGTGCTCCGGCCAGGCCGACGAAGGGATTGTCCGGCGGCACGCGGTAGGGCGCAGCACTCGTCGCCCCGGCGACGTCGAGGCGCAGGATCTTGCCGAACCAGACGCCCAGATCCTGGCCGCTGCGCAGCGGATCGCCGCCGCCGCCACCGTCGCCGAGCGCGAGGTAGAGCATGCGGTCGGGTCCGAACACGATCGTGCCGCCGTTGTGGTTGGAGAAGCTCTTCGCCGGCGTGCGCAGGAGCAAGAGCCGCGAGCCGGCGGCGATGACGCCGTTCTCCACCGCGTAGCGCACGAGCAGGCTCTGGCGTTGGCCCCCCGCGAGGCCATGGCTGTGGAACAGGTAGACGAAGCTGTTGCGCGCATGGTCGGGATCGAACGCGAAGCCGAGCAGGCCCTCCTCGAGGCCGCCGGTGTGAATCTCGGTGCGGCCGTCGAAGAAGAGCGTGCGCTCCGCCATGGCCGGGTTG
>CAZSKV010000325.1:0-2612 GCA_964607495.1 uncultured candidatus Brocadiaceae bacterium | reverse complement strand
GCCGACGACCTGCTCGTGGTGTTGGAGTAGCCGGTGCTCGACCGCCGCGAGTTCCTGTGGCTGGTCGGCGCCGGGGCGCTGACCTGCCGCGCCGCAGGCGACGAGCGCGAACGCGACGCGATCAAGGCCTTGCTCGCCAGGCCACCGGCGCAGCAGAAGAAGCTCGCCGCCGCAGTGCAGGCCGGGCTCGCGACCCTCGAGGATCCCTGGCTCGCGCGTTGCCGCGACCTCGCGACCATCGGCCGCAGACTCGTCGATGACAAGCCGCCGGCCGGGTGGACGCCCCGGCCACCCAGGCACGAGGCGCCCTCGCCCTTCCACGAGCTGCCCTTCGCGCTGGCGCACGAGTACGTCTGGGGCCACCGCCTCGTGCGCACCGTCGCCCACCGCCCGCAGCTCGTCGCCGGCGGCGGCAAGGACGCCGTGAAGATCCCGCTCGGCTCGCCGGCCGAAGCCGTGCTCGCGGCCCTGCGCGGGCTGCCGCCGGACGCCGATCTCGCGCTCGCTGCCGGCATGCACGAGCTGGATCGCAACACCGGCGCCGACAAGTTCCTGCTCTTCCTCGAATCCTGGCGCAACGGCAACGAGTCGTTCTACCAGGCGCTCGATCGCACGGCCGGCAACCAGGACTCGGTCTTCTTCTACGACGCGATGCTCGAGGAGTTCGCGCGCCGCTTCGTGCCCGGCACCGAACCCAAGCGCTCGCTGCAGAAGCTGCACGACGCGTTGCACGAAGCCTTCCTGGTGCTCCGGCAGTATCGCGCGATGCGCGAGGCCGCGGCCTGCGCCACGGTTCTGCCGCCGCAGGTGCCGCTGCCGGGCCACCTCGCGCGCTACGCCGAGAAGAACGGCGGCTACTCGCTGCGCGACGACCTCGCGATCCTCGCGCACGGCGACGCCGGGGACCCCGGCCCGGCCTTGGCCCTGCTCGGCGAGACCGGCGCCCCGCTGCCCGATCCGCTCTGGAGCACGCACGGCACCTACGCGGCGCTGGCCGGGTTCCAGGAGGCGTTCGCCGCGCGCGCCGCGCAGTTGGTCGCCAAGGCCAGCCAGGACGCCGCCGTCACCACCGACGGCATGCTCGCGGCCGCGCTCGCGGCGCGCGAGGGCGCGAGCCGGAAGCTGCAGGAGCGCGCGTTCGCGCTCCTGGCGGCGGGCTGATCCCGGGGCTCCGGCGGCACCCGCGCGGCGATTTGTGCTGCGGCCCCTCCGGCCGATCCCGTACCGTCCCGCGATGCCCTTCGCTGCCTTCGGTTTCCACCCCGCCCTGCTGCAGGGCATCCGCGAGCTCGGATTCACGCGCCCGACACCCATCCAGGAGGCCTCGATCCCGCCCGCCCTCGACGGCCGTGACCTGATCGCCTGCGCGATGACCGGGAGCGGCAAGACCGCCGCGTTCGGCCTGCCGATCCTGCAGCGGATGCTGGTCGGCAAGCGCCGCGGCGCCACGCGCGCGCTGATCCTCACGCCGACGCGCGAACTCGCGGCCCAGATCGAGCAACACCTCTCGGACCTCGCGATGCACACCCCCGTGTCGTGCGCCGCGATCTTCGGCGGCGTCGGCATGGGCCCGCAGGAGCACGCGTTGCGCAGCGGCGTCGACGTGATCGTCGCCACGCCCGGACGCCTGCTCGACCATCTGCGGCACTCGTACGCGCGCCTCACGCAGCTCGAAGTGCTGGTGCTCGACGAAGCCGACCGGATGCTCGACATGGGTTTCCTGCCGGACATCGAGCGCGTGCTGCGGCATCTGCCGGCCAGGAAGCAGACGCTGCTGTTCTCGGCGACCATGCCGAAGGAGATCGCGCACCTGGCCGAGCGGCTGTTGCACGATCCGGTGCGGATCGCGCACCAGCGCCAGGCGGCCCCGGCCTCGGGCATCACGCAGGCGGTCTATCCGGTGCCGCAGCACCTGAAGTCGGAACTGCTGAAGGAGCTGATCCTGCGCAACCTCGTCCAGGACGTGCTCGTGTTCACACGCACGCGCGCGCGCACCGACCGGCTCGCCAAGTACCTGACCAAGAACGGGATCGAGTGCGGCCGCCTGCACGGCGACCGCTCGCAGAACCAGCGCACGGCCACGATGAACGCGTTCAAGAGCGGCGAGCTGCAGGTGCTGGTCGCGACCGACATCGCCGCGCGCGGGATCGACGTCGAGCAGCTCGGGCACGTGATCAACTACGACGTGCCAAACGTCGTCGAGAACTACATCCACCGCGTGGGCCGCACGGCTCGGGCCGAGGCGGTCGGCGATGCGTTCACCTTCGTGTCGCACGAAGAGGAAGGCGACCTGCGCGAGATCGAGAAGGCGGTCGGCAGGCGCCTGCCGCGTGTGCACCTGCCCGACTTCGACTACATGAAGCCGCCCGAGAAGAAGGTGCCCCACGCGGGGGGGGCGGGGGCTCCGGGCCGCCGGCCGGGGGGGCGCTTCGGCCAGCGCGGTGGGCCCAACCGGTTCCGGCGCACGCGCCGCTGACGGAAACTGGTCCCCTTCGTTGGGCAGGTCGCTCCGGACCCCATGGCTTGTGCTGGATCCAAGGATCACGGGCCAGGGATCGAGCCCACGTCAAGATTGCCCAGCGAAGTGGACCAGTATCCCGCTGACGGAAACT
>CAZSKV010000324.1:0-8422 GCA_964607495.1 uncultured candidatus Brocadiaceae bacterium | reverse complement strand
GGCGCGCGAGGCGGTGCGAGGCATTCGCGTAGTGGGCCATCGCCGCGGCGACGTGGCCGCGCTCGACCTCGCTGCGCAGCACCTTCGGATCGCCGGCCCGGATCGCGGCGACGAAGTTCGCCTGGTGCGAGACGCGGGCATCGCCGGCGAACTTGCGCACCGGCTGCCCTGAGGGGTCGACGAACACCGCGCCGCCGCGCTGCGCCCGCAAGGCGCCGCGGTCCGTCGTCACGACGACGCCGGTCGACTCGAGCCCGCAGTAGCCGGTCCGCGGTTTCGGCACGAGGTTGCGCACCTCGAAACCGACCGGCACGCCGTCCGCGAAGCGGAACCAGGCGGCCTGCAGGTTCGGGGTCTCGCCGGCGTCGTCCCAGCCGAAGCGGCCGCCGACCGAACAGACCTCGCGCGGCAGCCCCGGGTCGCCGAGCGCCCAGCAGATCATGTCGAGCTCGTGCGGACCCTGGTTGCCGATGTCGCCGTTGCCGGTGTTGAAGCACCAGTGCCAGTCGTAGTGGAAGCTGTCGCGCAGGATCGGCAGATCCTGCGCCGGGCCGAGCCAGTGTTCGTAATCGAGCCCGGGCGGCAGCGCGAGCGGAGCCGGGCGCCGGCCGATCCCTTTGCGGTCCCGGTAGCAGATGCCGTGCACGCTGCGGATGCTGCCGAACTCGCCGCTCTGCAGGGCTGCGAACGCCTCGATCAGTCCGGCTTCGCTGCGGTTCTGCGTGCCCGACTGGGCGATGCGCCGGCAGTGCCGGGCCGCCGCAACCAGGCGACGCCCCTCTTCGACGTCATGGGCGACCGGCTTCTCGACGTAGACGTCCTTGCCGGCCTGCATCGCGAGGACCGCGAGGAGCGCGTGGGTGTGGTTGGGCGTCGCGATCGCAATGGCATCGATGCTGCGGTCGTCGAAGCAACGGCGGGCGTCTGCATGCGCCGCGGGGTACTCGCCGCGCTTCCTCGCCTCGGCCAGGCGCTTGTCGAGCACCGCCGGATCGACGTCGCAGAGCGCGGCGATCGTCACGCCCGGCACCTTGCGGAAGTCGGCGAGCAGATCGTTGCCGCGACCGCGCAGACCGAGGACCGCGACGCGCACGGTGTCGTTCGGGCCCGGCCGGCGCGGCCCGGGCCCAGGACCCGTCGCGCACGCGGGCAGGAAGAGCGTGATGCCGCCGGCGGCGGCGGAGCCGAGGAACGTGCGACGGGTCGGACGAGGAGTCCTAGGCGGTTGCTGCGGCATCGCGGACCTGCGCGGCAAGGACGGTGAACATGTTGCGGTACTCTGCGGCGGTGGCCGGCGCGGCTTCGACGTTCAGCCAGCCGGACCAACCCGCGCGCAGCAGCACCCGGAAGTATGGCCGGAAATCGTCGCCGGCGATGCCCGGGATCGTGCGCCGTGCTGCTTCCGCGATCTCGAGCTGGTGCAGGAAGGGCACGGCCGCGCTCAGCGCTGCCGCCGGCTCGGCTTCGACCGCCATGTGGTAGAGGTCGGCATTGATCCGGATCGCCGGGTGGTCGACCTCCGCCACGATCGTGGTCAGTTCGCTGACGCGGTTCAGGAAGTTGCACTCGCCGCGATTCAGGTTCTCGGGCATCACGACCACGCCCGCGGCCTGCGCGAGCGGCGCCATGCGTCGCAACACGGCTACGAACTGGGCGCGGGCTTCCGCCACGCCGAAGCCCACCGGCAGGCTGCGCGCCGCCGCGCTGCCGAACACGATCCGATCGACGCCGGCCCGCGCGGCGCGCGCGAACACCTTCGCGGCGTAGGCGATCACCGCATCCTGGTCGGCGGCCGGCCCGGTCACGCGCAGCGTGCTCGGCAGGAACACGTTGCAGGCCTTGATCGGAAGCGGCAGCGCGCGCAAGTGCGCGAGGCGCGACGCGAACTCGGCCTCGCCCTGCTCGGGGACGAGCGTCGGCCGCACCCCGGGGGTCAGGAAGTCGAACCCGACCTCCTTCGCGAGCGCGGCGCGCGAGTCTGCGCCGGCGAGACCGATCCCACGGAAGAGCTGCCGGTCCGCCGCGCCGCGGCCTGCGCCGGGTTGGGCACAGCCGCAGAGTCCGGCCCAGGCCGCCACACCGACACCGAGCCGCACGATCACCTCGCGGCGGGTCGGAGCCACGGCCTCTGCGCCGGCAGCCGTCACGGCGCCCGGCTCGCTGGTCTGGATGCAGTCTCGGCCACCGGGAACCGGAGTCCGCGGTCGTCGCTCGCGATGTCGGCTCCGAACCAGCCGAGCAACCAGTCGGCGAAGTTGCCGGGCGACACGGTCACGCGGGCACCGACCAGGACCATGTGCGCGCGGACGCCGACGTCGAGCGTCGATGCCGGTCCGAACGCGTACTCCGGGTCGGCGCCTTTGCGGGTCTTCGCCACGAAGAGGTAGAGCACGCCGTACTCGTCGCGCCGGCCGGGATCGGGGCTGTGGATGTCTCCGAGCACCACGCCGATGTCGTAATGCGTGCCGGCGCCGAACCGTTCGAGCTCCACCTCCCGCTTCGCATGCGGTCCATCGGTCGGGAACCAGCCGACCGTATGGGTCTTGGTGATCCCGAGTCCCGAACCGCAGAACTGCGTGGCATTCGCGGAGACGTAGAGTCCGGGCCCGAACGTGAGACTGAGCGGCACGATGTCGAGCGTGTCGTTCCAGCGATCCTGCAGGTAGGCGCACGAGCCCGCGAGCGCGAGCAGCAGCGGCGCGACGGCTCGCACGGCCCTACTTGGCCCCCGCCTCGGACCGGCCTGCCGGCCAGGCCAGGTCGGCCGGCTTGACGCCCTTCTTGTGCTTGCCGAAACCGAAGGGCGTCGGCTCGTAGGTCCCGACCAGCGACACGTCGAGATCGGGGCGGATCGCGTCCTCCATGCCGAGCGCCCAGTAGCTCGCGTTGACGAGCAGGCGCCGCGTGCCTGGTTGGACGAATCCCTGCGAGGCGCCGAGCGTCGTCACGAACACCCGCGCGCGCGTGCCGTTCGGCGCCTGCCATGCGCGCGTCCATGCCACGGGCATCATCGGCGAGTTCAGGTCGACGGACCTGCCGGTCTTCGGATCGACCTTCGCCTCTGCCGGTCCGGACTTGGGGCTCATGCCCTCGAGCACCTGGCCGAGCACGACCGGCGTGCAGTCGGCGAGCATCGGCAGGCGTACCGCGTAGACATCGGTCGTGTCCCAGATCAACTCGCCGGCGAGTCCGCGCAGCAGCGGCTTCTCCTTGTGCGTGTCCTGCGGGATCCCGCGCGTGCTCTGCGTGCCATGGCCGCCATGGTGCGCGATCCAGGTCTCGCCGAGCACGTGCCGGCCGAAGCCGCCGTCCCAGGTCGTGCTGCGCCAGCTGTAGCGCTCGTAGGTCTTGCTGCTCTTGAGGTCGAAGGCATGCGTGGCCGTGCGCAGCGCCACGATCGGACGGCCGGACTCGACGTAGTCGGCCACGTGCTTCATCTGCGCGTCCGGCAGATTGCGGAAGCGCGTGAAGATCACCAGCAGATCCGCCGCATCCAGCGCCTCCAGACCGGGGATGTTGTCGAGTACGCCAGGGTCGATCACGCCGGTCTTCGGCTCGATCGCGAAGAGCACCGTGCAGTGGCAGCCGAGCCGCGCGAGGATGCGCGCGAGCTGTGGCATGCCCTCCTCGGAGCGGTACTCCTCGTCGCCGGTCATGAACACGATCCGCTTGCCGCTTCCCGGATAGACGACCCAGGGATCGGCACCGGGGCGCGAGGCCGGGGTCTGGGTGGCCGCGACGGCGCAGAGCAGAACGACGGCTGGCAGGATGCGCATGGTCTGGTTCGGATTGTAGCCAGGCGGCCGTCGGTTGCGGCCGCGAGCACCGTGAGCGAACCAGGGGCCTCGCTCCTCGGCTCCGGCTAAGCTGCCGAAGTGATCGTCCCCCGCACCTCCCGCTCCCAGATCCTCGACAAGCTGCGCAAGAAGGTCGCGCAGCGTCTGCCCGTGTTCATCGCCAGCGCCGGCAGCGGCCTCGTCGCCCAACTGCTCGAACGCGCCGGCGTCGACTGCGTGAACACCTTCTCGGGCGCGCGCCTGCGCGCCAACGGCATGGGCACGATGTCGATGCTCTGGCCGATCCTCGACTCGAACCGGCAGACGCTCGACTACACGCAGCAGGACATCCTGCCGGCACTGAAGGGCGACGCGTTCGTCTGCGCGTGCATCAACGCCAACGATCCCCTGAAGGACATGCGCAGCGTGCTCGGGCAGCTGCTGGCGATGGGCGTGGCCTCGGTGTCGAACATCGGCCCGTCCATCAGCTACGTCGACAAGGACAGCGAGATCTACCGCGTGTTGACCAAGAGCGGGATCACGTTCGCCCACGAGATCGAGATGCTGCAGCTCGCGAAGCAGATGGACATGGTCACGATCGGGCTCGCGTTCGACGAGGCGGACAGCCTGCAGCTGGTCGAAGAGGCGCAGCCGGACGTGTTCTGCTTCCACGCCGGCACGACCAAGGGTGGGATCCGCGGCTACGACTCCGGGGAGACGATCGAGGAGACGGCCGCGCGCACCGAGGCGGTCAACCGCAAACTGCGCAAGCTGAAGCCCGATGTGATCCTGATCGCCCATGGCGCCGCGATGGAGACGCCGGAGGAGGCCCAGCACATGTTGAACCACACGTCGGTCGACGGTTTCTGGACCGGGTCGTCGACCGAACGCATTCCGATCGAGCAGGCGGTGCTCGCGACCGCGCAGCGCTTCGCGTCGCTGCGCTTCCCGAAGATCACGCCGCAACGGAGCTGAGCCATGGCCAGGACGATCGCCGTACTCGCCACCCTCGACACCAAGGGGCAGGAAGCCCAGTACCTGCGCGAGCAGCTGGCCCGGCTCGGCAGCACCGCCCTGGTCCTCGACCTCGGCGTGCTCGGCAAGCCGGCCTGCGCAGCCGACGTCGGCCGCGAGGAGATTGCGCGCGCCGGCGGCACGCCGCTGGCCGAACTGTGCCGCAACCCGACGCGCGAGGCGGCCACGCCGGTGATGGCCGCCGGGGCCGCGCGGATCCTCGGCGAACGGCTGGCCGCGGGCCACGTGCACGCGGTACTCGGACTCGGCGGGCTGCAAGGGACGGCGTTGTGCACGCAGATCATGCGCGCCATGCCGTACGGCTTCCCGAAGATCATGGTCTCGACGGTCGCCTCGGGCGACACCTCGTCCTACGTCGACGTCAAGGACATCACGATGATGTTCTCCGTCGCCGACCTGCTCGGGCTCAACGCCTTCACGCGGCGGCTGCTCGCCAACGCCGCCGGGGCCGCGCACGGGATGGCGCAGGTCGACGTGCCGATGCCGGGCAAGCACGGCGGCAAGCCGCTGATCGGCATGTCGAACCTCGGCGTGCTGACCCAGGGCGCCCTGCTCGCGCTCGAGCTCTTCGCCGCCCGCGGCTACGAGGTGCTTGTGTTCCATGCGGTCGGTTCCGGAGGCCGCGCGATGGAGCAGATGCTCAAGCAGGGCGTGCTCGGCGCGGTGTTCGACTACGCGATGGGCGAGATCAGCGACGAGCTCTTCGGCGGTCTGCGCGCCGGCGGCAAGGAACGCCTGACCGTCGCCGGCAAGCTCGGCGTCCCGCAGGTGCTGTGCCCGGGCGGCACCGAACACCTCGGGATCCTCGTGAACACGCCGAACACCGTGCCCGCGCGCTGGAAGGACCACGCGCACGTGTTCCACAATCCGGTCGTGCTCGCACCGCGGCTCGATCACCAGGAGTACAAGCAGGTTGCGCAGGAGATCGGCCGCCGCCTGCAGCACACGCGCGGCAACGCGGTGTTGATGCTGCCGCTGGATGGCACCGGCCGCTACGCGATGCCCGGGGGCCCGCTGCGTGATCCGGAGGGCGACGCCGCGTTCTTCGCCGAACTCAAGGCCTGCGTGCCCAAGACGATCACGATCGTCGAGCGCAAGCTGCACGCCGAGGATCCGGCGTTCGTCCGGGAAGCGGTCGACCGCCTGATCGCGTTGATCGAGCAGCGCCGTTGAACCTCGACCTGCGCAATCGCGAGGGCGAGCGGCTCGACCACGTGTTCACACCGGGCCGGGACGGCACGCGCACGGTCGTCGTGCTGGGCCACGGCGTGACCTCGCATCACGACCGCCCATGGCTCGTGGCGCTCTGTGACGGCCTGCGCGCGGCCGGCATCGCCTCCCTGCGCTTCTCGTTCGCCGGCAACGGCCGCTCCGAGGGCCGCTTTTCCGCCGCCACGATCACCAAGGAGGTCGCCGACCTCGGCAGCGTGCTCGATGCGCTCGACGGCCACAAGATCGCCTATGCCGGCCACAGCATGGGTGCCGCGGTCGGCGTGGTCGCGGCCGCCGCGGATCCACGCATCGAAGCGCTGGTCTCCCTCGCCGGCATGGTGCGGGTGCAGGCGTTCGTGCAGCGGCACTTCGCCGGGCTCGTGCCCGGACGCGACCCGATGTTCGGCAAGCCCGAATGCCTGCTGACCGCGGAGTTCCTCGCGGATGCTGCGCGGCTCGGCACGACGCTGGCTGCGGCGCGCAGGATCGCGGTGCCCTGGCTGCTCGTGCACGGCGACGCCGACGAACTCGTCCCGCTGCAGGACTCGCGCGACGCGCAGGCGGCGTGTGGCGGCCGCGCCGAACTCGTGGTGCTGCCGGGTGCCGACCACCGCTTCGCCGGCGCCTATGCGGAGCTGGTCGCGGCCGTCGTGCCGTGGTTGCAGCGTCGACTCGCCTGACGGGTCCGGCCGAGCCCGGCGTCAGGTCGCGCTGACTGCGGACTTCGCGCGGAACTCACCGACCAGGATCGGGGTCGTGACCTTGACCAACGCCGTGAAGATGAGGAAGCCGATCGAGAACACGCCGGCCGCGACCCAGACCTCGTTCATCGACGGGAAGTACTCGTAGATCTCGCCTTGCGCGTCCGGGGTGAAGCCAGGGATCACGAGGCCCATGCCCTTCTCGAGGTAGACGCCGAAGTAGATCAGGATGCAGCCGACGTTGAGCGTCACCGGATGCTGGCGCGTGCGCGGCACCAGGAAGAGCGCCATCGCCACGACCGAGCAGAACACCGAGATCCACATGTAGGGGACGATCGCCGTGTGGCCGCCGACGCCGAGGAACATGTACTCCAGGTAGATCCGGTGGCCGCTGTCCGAGTAGACGATCGTGAAGATCTCGGCGCCGAGCAGGAACAGGTTGACCGCCATCGCGTAGGCCATGAGCTCCGCGATCTTCCAGATCGCGATGTCCTTGATCTGCAGGGTCGTGAACCGCCGCACGAGCTGCAGCAGGATCAGCAGGATCGCGGGCCCCGAGCAGAACGCCGAGGCGATGAAGCGCGGTGCCAGGATCGCCGAGTTCCAGAACGGGCGCGCGACCAGGCCGTTGTAGAGGAAGGCCGTGACCGTGTGGATGCTGATCGCCCAGGGGATCGACAGCAGCACCAGCGGCAGGAAGAACCAGCCCTTCGGCTTCCTGCCGCGATACATCGCGAAGAGCAGGTAGCCGACGATGACGACGTTCAGCACCAGGTAGCCGTTGAGGACGATCACGTCCCAGGCCAGCAGCGAGGACGGGAAGTTCAGGTAGCCGATGCCGGGAACCAGATGCAGCAGCTGGTCCGGCCGCCCGACGTCGACGAGCACGAAGAGCCCGCACATCGCGACCGCCGAGATCGCGAGCAGCTCGCCGAGCACCACGACCTCCTTGATCGGACCCCAGTGGTAGAAGTGGGCCGGGATCACGAGCAGGATCGCCGCCGCGGCCACCCCGACCAGGAACGTGAAGTTGCCGATGTAGAAGGCCCAGGACACCTGGTCACGCATGCTCGTCGTGATCAGGCCCTGGTCGAGCTGCCGCCAGTAGGCGACGCCCCCGATCACCGTCAGCAGCAGCAGGAAGGCGATCCAGGCCCAGTACCAGGCGTTGCCGCGCAGCAGGCAGCGGAGGCTGCCGGAGAAGAAGTCCCAGAACGAGCGGAGGGTCTGCATCGACGCGGCTCCTTCAGCTGCCGAAGTAGTAGTAGAAGCGCGGCTGGGTGTTGAGCTCGGCCTTGAGCACGAACACGCGCTTGTGCTCGAGCACGTAGCGGATCTCGCCGTGCGGATCGCGCAGGTTGCCGAACTTGCGCGCGCCGACCGGGCAGGCCTCGGCGCAGGCCGGCAGGCGCCCTTCGCGCACGCGGTGCACGCAGAACGTGCACTTCTCGACGACTCCCTTGGGCCGCGGCCGGTTGCCGAGATAGTGCGTCTTCGGATTCAGCTGCTCGGCCGGGATCGACGGCTCCTTCCAGTTGAACCGCCGCGCGCCATACGGACACGCCGACATGCAGCAGCGACAGCCGATGCACCAGTCGTAGTCGATGACGACGATGCCGTCCTTCTCCTGCCAGGTGGCGCCGACCGGGCAGGACTTCACGCAGGGCGCGTTCTGGCACTGCTGGCAGGCGACCGGCA
>CAZSKV010000323.1:0-4626 GCA_964607495.1 uncultured candidatus Brocadiaceae bacterium | reverse complement strand
GTGCACCCGGGCGCGGAGATGCTGGCCTGGCCGCTGGTCCTGTTCGTGCACTTCGGCTTCACGCTCGGCATCGGCCTGTTCCTCGCGACCTGGCAGGTGTTCATGCGCGACGCGAGCCAGCTGCTCGGGATCGCGCACCAGGCGTTGATGTTCGCGAGCTCCACCTTCATCACGCTGGAGCAGGTCGAGGCCGCGATCCCCGGCGGTGGGCGGTTCGTGCAGTGGCTGCCCTGGTACCAGCTGCTGCAGGCGCACCGGGCGGTGCTCGGCGTGGCGACCGGTGACTCGTCACTCGGCCTGTGGGGGCACCTTGGTTGGGCGGCGGCCTGGGCGGTGTTGTTCCTGTTCGGCGGTTACGCGTTCTTCATGAGCCGGCGCCACAAGTTCGCCGACCTGGTGTGAGCATGGAACCGGCGATCCAGGTGCAGAACCTCGGCAAGACCTACCGGATCTACGGCTCGCCCTACGACCGCCTGAAGGAGGCGATGCCGTGGAACGACCGCCCGCGGCATCGCGAGGTCAAGGCCCTGAGCGACGTGACCTTCGCCGTGGCCCGCGGCGAGTGCGTCGGCGTCGTCGGCGGCAACGGCGCCGGCAAGTCGACGCTGCTGAAGATCCTGACGCGGACGACGTTCCCGACTTCGGGCGAGCTGACGGTCCGGGGCCGGGTTGCCTCGCTGCTCGAACTCGGCGCCGGCTTCCACCAGGACTTCTCCGGCCGCGAGAACGTCTACATGAACGCGGCGATGATGGGCTTCTCGCGCAAGGAGGCGCAGCGCAAGTTCCAGGAGATCCTCGACTTCTCGGAGCTGGGCGAGTTCATCGACGCGCCGCTGCGCACCTACTCGTCGGGGATGGTCTGCCGGCTCGGCTTCTCGGTCGCGGTGGCCACCGACCCGGACGTGCTGATCATCGACGAGATCCTCGCGGTGGGGGACATGCACTTCCAACGCAAGTGCGTCGAGCGGATCTGGGAATACAAGAAGCGCGGGAAGACGCTCTTCTTCTGCTCGCACTCGCTCTACGACGTGCGGCAGATCTGCGACCGCGCGGTGTGGCTCAAGCAAGGGCACGCGCAGATGGTCGGCGACGTCGTGGCCGTGACCAACGAGTACGCGACCTACGAGAACCAGCTGACCGCCAAGCAGGACCAGGTGCTGGTCGAAGGGACGAGCGCGCCTGCGGCCGCCGCTGCGGCGCGCAGCGAGGAGCTGCCGCGCATCCTCGGCGTGCAGCTGCTCGACGCCAGGACCGGCGAGTTGCGCAACGTGTTCCGCCCGAAGGAGGACGTCGCGGTCCGGGTCCACGTGCGCAACGGCGAGCGCCGCGTGCCCCTCTGCGTCGCGGTCGGTATGACCCGCAGCGACGGCACGTTGATGTTCGCGCACACGACGCAGATGGACGGCGTCGCGGTCGAGTTCGCGGAGGGCCACGTGACCGTCGTGCTCGAGGAGCTGCAGCTGCTCTCGGGCGAGTTCGTGGTGCCGGTCTGGTTGCTGGACGGCAACGGCGTGCACCGCTTCCACGAGCGGCCGGCCGAGAAGAACCTGATCGTGCAGAACCGGACTGCCGAACTCGGCCTGTTCCTGCAACGTCACGAATGGCGCGTCGAGCCGCTGCCGCAGAAGGTCGGGGAGAGCGTGTCTTGACCGAATTGTCGGTCCTCTTCGTCAACTACAACTCCTGGCGGCTGCTCGCCGAGGCGCTCGAGTCGCTGCAGGCGCACCCGCCGCAGTCCCTCGGCCGCCCGGTGCCGTTCGAGGTCGTGGTGGTCGACAACGCCTCTCCGCGCGCGGATCCCGCGCACGAGGCGCGCGTGCGCGCGCGCGTGACGGAACTCTCGGGCACCGTAGTCCTGCATCCGGAGAACAGCGGCTACAGCAAGGGGATGAACCTCGCGTTCGCGCGCAGCACGGGCCGCTACGTGCTCGTGTCGAACCCGGACGTGCTGTTCCTGCCCGAGTGCCTGACGCGGCTCCTGGCCTATGCCGAGGCGCACCCCGAGGTCGGCGCGGTGGTGCCCGAGGGCCTCTGGGATCCGCACGGCGAGTGCAAGCTGCCGGTCAACATCCTGCCGACGCTCGCGGACCTGTTCCGGCTCACGTGCGCCTATTTGTCTCCGCGCCAGGTCCAGCGCTACACGGAGCGCAGGGTTCGGGATGCGCTGCGCGTCTGGACGGCGGCCGCGGACATCGAGCTGGAGATGCTCTCGGGCTGCTGCTTCCTGATGCAGCGCGATCTCTACCGGCAGCTCGGCGGCTTCGACGAGCAGTTCCCGCTCTACTTCGAGGACACCGACCTCTCGCGGCGTCTCGGACGGCTCGGCCGCGCCACGGTCCAGGTCCACGGCGCCGCGATCGTGCACCTCTACGGCCAGTCGGCCGAGAGCGACAAGGCGCAGGCGATGGCCCGCTACGAGATCAGCCGGCAGCGCTACTTCCGCAAATGGTACGGGCCGCTCGGCACGCTCGCGCTCGCGGCCCAACGCTGGCTGCTGGACACCCGCTGGGCGCGCCGGCGGCGCGCGTTGCCGCCCCAGCCCGACCTGCAACGCCTGCCGGCCAGCGCGGACAAGCCGTGCCTGCGCCTGCCACGCGCCTGCGCGCGCTTCCTGGTCGAGTTGACGCTCGATCCCGGCTTCTTCCTCGCCGCCGGGATCTTCGGCAGCGGCCAGGAGTGGACGCCGTCGGACGCGCTCTTCGCGCGCTTCCCGCCGACGACGTTCTACCTGCGGGTCTCGGAACTGCAGGGCGGACGTGTGCTGCCGCTCGGCGTCTGGAGCTACACGCGGCTGCCGGCCGAGGTGCCCGCGCATGCTTGACCTGTCGATCGTCGTGCTGTCGTGGAACACGCGCGAGCTGACGCTTGCCTGTCTCGCGGCGTTGCAGCGCGACGAGAGCACGCTCGCGCGCGAGATCATCGTGATCGACAACGCGAGCCACGACGGCTCGGCCGACGCGATCGCCGCCGCGCATCCCGGAGTGCAGCTCGTGCGCAACGCGGCGAACCGTGGCTACGCGGGCGGCAACAACCAGGGTGCGGCGCTCGCACAGGGGGAGTATCTGTGCCTGCTGAACTCCGACACCGAGGTGCGGCCGCTGGCCCTCGATCGCCTGGTCGGGTTCCTGCGCGCGGCACCAGCCCACGGCGCGGTCGCCCCGCGCCTCGTGCACCCCGATGGCAGCGTGCAGCACGCCTGCATGCGCTTCCCGGGCCTGGCGACGGCGCTCTGCTTCGACACGGTCTTCGGCAGGGTCTGGCCCGGCACGGCCGTCGTCGCCCGCTACCACATGCGCGACTTCGACCACCTGGCGAGCCGCGACGTCGCGCAACCGCCGGGAGCGTGTTTCGTGATCGCGCGGGCCGAGTACCTGGCGATGGGTGGGTTCGACGAGGAGCTCTGGCTCTACTTCAACGACGTCGACCTGTGCCGGCGCCTGGCCCAGGCGGGGCGCAGGATCCACTATCTGGCCACCGCCGAGGTCATGCACCACGTCGGCGGCTCGACACGCAGCCTGCAGAAGATCGCGGTGGCATGGCACCGCAACCGCCTCGCGTACTACCGCAAGCACTACGGGCCGTGGTGCATGCCCTACCTGCGCGCGATCACGCGCTGGCGGGCATTCGAGGAGTGGATCAGGGCTGGACGCCGCCATGCCGAGAAGGCCAACGTGCGCGCCGAGCGAGCCTTCCTCAAGCAGTGCCTGCAGGAGATCCTGGCACCATGAGGATCGCGCTCGCGTGCCACAACTTCCCGCCCGAGTTCACGGGCGGCACGGAGCGCGTCGTCGCCGCCCTGGCCCGCGCGCTGACGGCCAGCGGCGACGAAGTCGTGGTCGTCACGGGTTCGGAGGCGCCGCATGCCGGTCGCGATGTCGTGGCCGAGACGGGCCTCGGCATCGACGTGCGGCGGCTGCCGCGGCACCGCGACGAAGTCTACGGACTCGATCTGCGGCGGCCGCGCGTGCTGACGCTCGTCGAGGACCTGCTGATGGAGACCGGGGCCGAAGTGCTGCACGTGCACCACTGGTCGGCCTTGTCGGTCCGGCTCGTGCGCTCGGCGCGTGTCCTCGGCCTCGGCACCGTGGTCACCCTGCACGACATGTGGACCTCGTGCGGGCGCTTCTTCCGGCGCCCTCCCGAAAGCATCCGCTGCCCGAGCGGCGCCGGGCGCGCGGAATGCGTGCCGTGCGGAGCCCGTGACCTGCCGATCCCACCCGAGCGGATCGCGCGCGGGATCGGGTACCGCGACCGCGAGATCGCGGCCGAGCTGGCGGCCGCGCACACGCTCACGGCCCCGAGCGCGAGCTGTGCGGCGCTCGTGCGCGAGCACGTACCCTGGTCGGGGCCGGTCGAAGTCGTGCCGCACGGCCTGCTCGAGCCGGTCGGGCGCGGGCACGACCGGGAGCGGCCGGCCCGTCCGTTCCGGGTCGGCACCTTCGGCAACCTGCTGCGCGAGAAGGGCGTCTCGGTCCTGCTCGAGGCGATGGCCGGCGTACCAGCGGCCGAGTTGCATCTCCACGGCCCGGTGCTGCAACCGGCCTATCAGCAGGAACTGCTGGGCCGTGCGCAGCAACTCGGCGTCCGCCTGCACCTGCACGGCGCCTACCGCGCCGAAACGGACCA
>CAZSKV010000322.1:0-2384 GCA_964607495.1 uncultured candidatus Brocadiaceae bacterium | reverse complement strand
ATCCACCGTGGCTCCGTCGGTGAACGCGCTTTCGAGCACGCCGACGTTGATGAGCGTGTAGAAGCGCTTGAAGTTCTTGTTGTTGAAGCCGCGCTTGGGGATGCGGCGGAACAGCGGCATCTGGCCGCCTTCCTGCCCGATGCGCTGGTGCCAGCCGGAACGGGCCTTCGCACCCTTGTGGCCACGCCCGGAGGTCTTGCCGTGGCCGGAACCGATGCCGCGGCCGATGCGCTTGCGGTTCTTGTGGGTCAGGCCGAGGGACTTTGCTTCGATCAGGTTCATCTTGGATTCCCTCCTCTCACTGGCCGGCCGGTTGCCCGCGCAGGCCTTCGACCATCGACTTGTCCCGCAGCAGCGCCAGCGCGGCCATGGTGGCCTTCACGACGTTGAGCGGATTGGTCGAACCGTAGTTCTTGGTCAGCACATCGGTGATCCCGGCCAGCTCGACGACCTTGCGCACCGCCTTGCCAGCGATGATCCCGGTGCCGGGTGCCGCCGGGACCAGGCGCACGCGGGTCGCGCCGAACGCGGCCTCGACCTGATGCGGAATCGTCGTGCCCTGCCGGACGACGCGCATCATGCGCTTGCGCCCGTCCTTGACCGACTTCTCGACGGCATTCGGGACCTCGCGGCCCTTGCCGTAGCCGAGGCCGACGAGGCCGTTGCGGTTGCCGACGACCGTCAGGGCGCTGAACGAGAAGCGGCGGCCACCCTTCATGACTGCGGCGGAACGGTTGATCGCCACCACGTCGTCTTCGACGTCAGCCGAGAGCGACTCGTCGATCGGGATGATGGGGTATGCGGGTTTGGCCATGACTCAGGTATCCGGACTCAGAACTCAGAACGACTGCAGCCTCAGAACTCCAGACCACCCTTGCGGGCGGCATCTGCCAGGGCCTTGATGCGGCCGTGGAACTTGAACGCACCGCGGTCGAACGCGACCTGGGTCACGCCCTTCTGCTTCGCGCGTTCGGCGATCGCGGCACCGACCTTCGCCGCCACGTCGATCTTCTTCAGGCCCTTGAGTCCATCGCGCAACGTCTTGTCGAGTGAAGAAGCGGACGCGACAGTCGTGCCCGACATGTCGTCGATGACCTGAGCCGAGATGTTCTTCAGGCTGCGGAACACCGACAGCCGGACGCGTCCCGCCACGGTGCGGATCTTGCGCCGCACGCAGGCTGCCTTGTGCCGGCGCAACGCCGCGGGGTATCTGCTTCTGTATGCCATGTTCGTGTCGGAGTTGGAGGGCTCGGCTGGTGTACGAGCCCGGGTTCGAGTTCGTCCGGGAAGGGGTTGCCTCAGGCCGAGCCGAAGGCCTTGCCCGCCTTCCGCTTGATGGTCTCTTCCTTGTACTTCACGCCCTTGCCCTTGTAGGGCTCAGGCGGACGCAGTTTGCGGATCCGGGCGGCGAGCTGGCCGACTGCCTGCTTGTCGCTGCCGCGGATGATGATCTTGATCGGGTCCGGGCACTCGACCGTGATACCAGCGGGAATCGGGACCTTGACCGGGTGGGAGAAGCCGAGCGCGAGCACGACTTCCTTGCCCTGGATCTTCGCGTTGTAGCCGACGCCGTTGATCTCGAGGTTCTCCTCGTAGCCCTTCGACACGCCGGCGATCACCGACTGGATCAGCGCGCGGGTCATCCCGTGGTAGGCGCGGGCGTTGCGATCACTCGCGTCGCCGAGATTGGCGACGCTCAGCTGGTTGCCCTTGGCCTCGACCTTGACCTCGGGGCGCGTGGGAACCTCGAGCGTGCCCTTGGGACCCTTGATCGTGACCTTGCCGGTGGCGACCGTGACGGTCACTCCACTGGGGACATCGATGACTTTTCTGCCGATGCGGGACATGGTCGCGATCTCCGTTATTCGACTGTGCAGAGGACCTCGCCACCGGTCCGCTTCTCGCGGCACTCGCGGTCCGAGAGCACACCTTGGCTCGTCGAGATGATCGAGATGCCGAGGCCGGCCCGCGGTTTCGGCAACTGCGCGACGGGGCGATAGCGCCGGCAGCCAGGGGTACTGATCCGGTTGATCCGGGTGATCACTTGATCGCCCTCGGCGCCGTACTTGAGCTTCACGAGGATCGTGCTCTTGGCGGCCGCACCGCCGGGAGTCCGCGGCGGCAACGCGTGCACTTCGTAGCCCTCGATGTAGCCCTCGCGCTTGAACACATCGAGCACGGCGACCTTCATCTTGCTGCCGGGTACGGTGCAGCTCGCGTGCTTGTTCCGCAACGCATTGCGCATGCAGGTCAACATGTCTGCGATCGGGTCGGTTCTCATGACTCAGTTCCTCGCGGTCCTCGCTGCCACGTGCTCACCAGGATGCCTTGCGGACGCCGGGGATCTCGCCCTTCAGTGCCAGTTCGCGGAAGCACAGCCGGCA
>CAZSKV010000321.1:0-3883 GCA_964607495.1 uncultured candidatus Brocadiaceae bacterium | reverse complement strand
TTGCCGGCGGCTATCTCGGTGCCCAGCTCGCGGTGCTCGACTCGACCTCTGCGTACTCGATCCCGTTCGCGACCACCAACGGTCTGCAGATCACGATCTACTGAGCGCGAACGCGACGATCGACTCTCCGCCCGGGCCGCGTTTTCGCTCGAGTGCCGCGAGGACGCGGCCCTCGTAGTCGTTCGGATCGGGCTCGATGCGGCAGCGTTCGATCTCCGCCGGATCGGCGCCGACGAAGCAGAGCTCGCAGGGTGGGAGATCCGTCTCGCCCAGGCGGATCGGCGGCCCGATCGTCCGGCAGCTCAGAGGCCGGTGCGCGAAGAGCTCGCAGAGGTTGCTCTCTGGGTCGAGCGCGGGGCAAGGCAGGCGCTCGTGCCTCGTGAAGAAGGGTGCGCGCTGGTCCTCGTCCTCGGTCAGCACCCCGGTGGCCGCGTCCCCGGGGAAGTCGTCGCGCAGCGCGGCGACCTGTTGCGCGGCGCGGACCACGAGTGCGTCCCGGCGTGCGGGTGGCAGTTCGGCCAGGCCTTGCTGCAGCCGGGCGGCGTCGAGGGCGTTGATCGGGAACGGACCCATGCAGCACTCCGTGCACCCCGGCTTGCAGACGATCCAGCTGCCGGCGCGCGCTTCGGCCGCCCTGATGGTCTGGTCGACGTGCGCAAGCAATCGTGCATCCATGCTCGACATGTGGGCGAGGATACAGTCGCAGAACGAGACTCGCTGGCTCAGGATCGCGGCGATCGAGCCGATCAACCCTTCGCAACACACACGAGGGAACCATGCGGAACATCGTCTCGACCTGCTGCCTTGCACTGCTCGCGGCCTGCGCGAGCGCGCCCGGCCACGAGCGCGCCACCGTCGCGACCAACGAGATGACGGCCTTGCACACCGAGATCGCGGCCCTGCGGCAACAGCTCGACGTGACCGTGGCTGGCCTCGACGCCCTGCCGCAGAGCGATCCGCTCGAGGGCTTCCGCAAGTACTCCGAGAACGTGGCCGGCACCGAGCAGCACTTCGTGCGCATGAAGTCGCAGGCCCAGGCGATGCGGGAGTCGACGCAGACCTACCTCGACGCCTGGGGTCAGGAGATCAGCGGCGTGACAACACCCGAGATCCGCCGCCGGTCCGAAGACCGGCGCACGCAGATGGCGAGGACCTTCCAGGGCGTCACCGACGGCCTGCTGAGTGTCAGCCAGACCTGTGAGGGCGTGCTCGTGCAGTTCAAGGATCTGCAGAAGCACCTGAGCTTCGATCTGAACCCGACCGGCCTCACCGCAGCCCAGGACCTGATCACCAAGGCCAAGAACGACGGCAAGCGGGCCAAGGTCGTGCTCGACGAACTCGCCAAGCAGCTCCACGAGGTCAGCCGCGCGTTCGCCCCCGCCACCGTCGGCCCCTCGCCCGCAAAATAGTACCGCGTACTCTTCTACGGGGATTCTCGCCCTGCCCCGGTGATCGTCCCGGGTCCTGGGGCTCTGGAAGGGTGCATGCCCCGCCCTCCACGCCTGGACCGGCCCGGCGCGCTGCATCATGTCCTCAATCGCGGCTGCGCGCAGCGCCCGGTGTTCCTCGACCTCAGCGACGTCTGCAAGTTCGAGAGCCTGCTTGCGGACGAGGCCACAGCCGGACGCCTGCGCGTCCATGCCTACGCGCTGTTGACGAACCACTTCCACCTGCTCGTCGAGAGCCCGGTCGGCGAGCTCGCTGCCGCGATGCGCAGGGTCGAGCACATCTACGTGATCTGGTTCAACCAGCGGCGTGAGCGGGATGGATCCCTGTTCCGCGGCCGATTCCGCTCGCGGCCGATTGTCGACGAGAACGACTTCATCCGCGTCGTCCGTTACATCGACCTGAACGCAGTCAAGGCGCAGCTCGTGGTCCGGCCGCAGGATTACCCCTATTCGAGCGCCTGGCACTATTCGCGCCGCAGTGGTCCGCACTGGCTCGATCGGCGTCGGATCGAAGAGACCGTGCAACACGTGCGGGGGAGAGCAGGTCGCGACTACGAGCCGGCCGATTACGCGCGTGCGTTCCATCCGCGGCTGAGCGCGTCGGAGTGGTACCAGATCGAGCGCGCGGTCGAGCACATGCAGGTGCCCGCGAACGGCTGGGCGAGTCTGCTGCAGGCCGGGCCGCAGCACGTCGTGGAATGGCTGCTGGCGCGCACCAGGCTGGCCGATGGACGGCTCGACCGCGTCGGCGTCCTGGCCCCGGAGGCGATCCTCGAAGGGCTGCAGCGCGAGGCCGCGCGCGACCCGGACTGGCGCGTCACGCCGCGCACGAAAGCGATGCCCGGTTGGAGCCTGGTCCGTTCCGGGCTGCTCGCGGATCTCGCGCGATCGACGGTGGATGAGATCTCGCGGCTGGTTGGGGTGCATCCGGCGACGGCGCGCACGCGGGTGGCCGATCACGCGGGCATGATGGAGCGGGGCAGCGAGTATGCGGCGAGGGTGGGGGAGGTCGTGCAGAGGCTGCTGCACCAGGAACTCGGGAACCTATCCCCGTAACTTTGTCACCGGTACTTTTCCATCAACTTGACCTGCTTGTTGGAGAGGTCGAGGGCCATGCCGCGGATGAAGGCCCGCTCGATCTGGGTCGTGATCTCGAGCGGGTCACCGTCGCAGATGAAGAGCGTCGCCTGCTTGCCGACGTCGAGCGATCCGACCTGGTCGGCGACGCCGAGGATCTCGGCGGCCGAGAGCGTGATGGCGCGCACGGCGGCGTCGCGCGGGAGGCCGAACGCCACCGCGGCCGCCGCGTGGTAGGGCAGGTTGCGCTCGTGCGCGTTCTCCTCGCCCGAGGCGAGGCACCACGCGATGCCAGCCTCCTGCAGCAGGCCCGGCAGCTTGAAGGTCTCGTCGTACGGGCTCTCGGCGCGCCGTGGCAACGCGAGCGTGCCCAGGAGCATGACCGGCACCCGCTCGCGCACGAGCAGGTCCAGGCAGAGGTCGGCGTCACGGCCGCCGACGAGCACCGGGCGCAGCGCCCGCTTCTTGCACCAGGCCAGCGCGGCCTCGATCTGATCGAGACGGTCGGCGCGGAGGAACACCGGCATCTTCGCCGCGAGGGCCGGCCGCATCGCCTCGAACCGCACGTCGGTCGGCACCTTCGGATCGGCATCCCTTGCGGCCACGTAGGCCGCGGCCGCCGTGAAGAACTCGTCCAGCGCCGCGATCTGTTCCTTGCTCGTGTCCGGCTCCGGCGCGGTCTCGCGCACGAAACGCCGCGGTGTCGCGCGCGCGCTCGGCCACGACACGCACAGGCCGGCATCGTCGAGCAACGTCATGTCCTCCCAAGTCCGGCCCTCGAGCTGCAGGACCGATGCGCGTCCGGCGACCACGCCGCCGAGCGGGAACACGCCGGCCACGAGGATGCCATTGCTGCGCGTGACCGGGATCACCGCCGAATCCGGGTTGACCGCGACGCACGCACGGACTTCGGGCGTCATGTTGCCGGTCTCGCGCGTGTCGTTCGTCGCGCGCACCTGGCCGATCTCGAGCAGGCCGAGCGTGTTGTTGGCCCCGATCCATCCCGGGTAGACGTGCTTGCCCTTGCAGTCGATCCGCAACCCGGACCCGCCGCTCCGCGCCGGACCCACGTAGCGGATCACGCCTCCGGCGAAGTGCAGCTCCCCATCCGCGATCGTGCCGTGCGAGACCGTGTGCAGCATCGCGTGCTCGAGCACGATGTCCTGCTCCTGCGGCTTCGCTTTCGGGGTCAGATCCTGTGCCGCGAGGACGCCGCCGCACGCCAGCAACAGCAGGCAGCGCATCAGCGGTCCTCCTCGCCGCAGACGCACTCGCCGCGCCGCACGACGCGGTCGAACCAGCTCGGACGCTGCTCCGGCTTGCTGTCAGCACCCGGCGCGCGCTGCTCCTTCGGGGCC
>CAZSKV010000320.1:0-2075 GCA_964607495.1 uncultured candidatus Brocadiaceae bacterium | reverse complement strand
GACACCTGGGAATGGGACGGTAGCGCCTGGAAGAAGCTGACGCCCGCCGTCGACCCCGGCCAGCGCTACGCGCACGCGATGACTTACGATCCGGTGCGCCAGCGCACCGTGCTCTTCGGCGGCCACACGCCTGCGGGGATCTCCGATCAGCTCTGGGAGTGGGACGGCAGCAGCTGGACGCTGCGCCAGCCCACCGTGCGGCCGAGCGGCCGCTTCGGCACGCCGCTCGCCTACGACGCCCGGCGCAACCGCATCGTGCTCTTCGGCGGACTCGACCAGGCCGGCCGCCTCGCCGACACCTGGGAATGGGACGGCAGCAACTGGAGCCAGCGCGCCACGGCGACGGTCCCGCCCGCGCGCTACGAGCACGGCCTCGCCTACGACGAGGCGCGCGGTTGCGTCGTGCTCTACGGCGGCGACGGCAACTCGGGCGTGCTGGCCGATGTCTGGGAGTACGACGGCACGAACTGGAGCCAGCGCGCGCCCTCGGGCAGCGGGCCGGGCGCGCGCAGCCTGCACGCGCTCGTCTGGGATCCGGCGCGCGCCCGCGTGCTCGCGTTGCAGGGCATCGACGCCAGCCAGAACTTCCTCTCCGACGTCTGGGAGTACGGGCCGACGCGCGCCGCCACGTTCACGAGCTATGCCGCAGGCTGCCCGGGCTCCGTCGGCAACGCCGACCTCGTCGCCCGCGCCGGCGGGCTCCCATGGCTCGGGGGGACGCTCGACCTCGAGCTGGGTCCCCTGCCGGGGGCCTCGACGGCGCTGCTGCTGCTCGGCGTCTCCAAGTCGAGTCACGGTCCGTACACATTGCCGCTCGACCTCGGCTTCCTGAACATGCCGGGCTGCAAGCTCGCGACCTCGATCGAGGCGAATGCGTTCTTCAGCAGCAGCGGTTCGCTGCGCCAGCTCGCGCTGCCGGTGCCGGCCACGCCGGCCCTGCTCGGGGGCACCTTCTTCACGCAGGCGTTCGCGACCGATGCCGCGGCCAATGCGTTCGGGGCGATCCTGTCGAATGCGCGAGCTGGAGTGATCGGCGCCAGGTAGCCCTGCGCCCAGGACTCCGGTGCGGTGGCAAGGTCGCCACCACCACCCGCGCGGCGCGCGGCGCCGCCGCAGTCCGGGAGGAAGGGGTGCCGGAACCAGGGGCTCTGGGGTAGGCTCTGGAATCCCCCAACGCCTGCCTCTTCCCCCTTCGAGGTTCCGTTCTCGTGTACAGACCAATCCGCATCCTTCCACTTCTCGCTCTCGCTTCCACCTCGTTCGCGCAGATCGTGATTCCATCTGCCGCAGCGACCACGAAGCCCAACCCGCTCGCGTGGAACAGCAACATCTTCTACTCCACGACCTCGACGACGACGGCGCATGACTCGCACACGCAGTCGATCTACGACGTGAACGACATCTCGACTCCTGCCGGAGTCTGGAACTCGCTCGCCGTGCGCCGCCCGGTCGGCCTCGGCAACTCGAACGCCGCGTTCACCACGACGGCGACGATCAAGCTCTCGGTCGGCCCCAACGCCCCGACTGCGGCCTCGACGACCTTTGCGAACAACCTGGGTGCGAGCGTGACGACGGTCATCAACGGCCCGATCTCGCTGCCCCCCGCGAACAACCAGGCCACCTGGCCGGCGCCTTGGCAGACGCCGTTCGCGTTCTCGGTTCCATTCGTGTACGCGAAGGCCGCCGGCGCCGGGCTGGTGATCGACATCCTCCAGGTCGGCAACACGGGCACCGCGATCTGGTACCTCGAAGCCTCGGGACCTGACAACGGCACCCGCGCCGAGAACGGCGGTCCGCAGTCGACCTGCAAGTTCAGCAACGGCAACTACAACAGCGGCCTCGGCTACACGTCGCCCAAGGTCGGCGGCTCGTGGTACCTGAGCTACTCGAGCATCCTGCCCAACGCGGTCGGCTTCGGCGCGATCGGCGGCACGGGTGTCGGCGGCAACTGGGGCAGCTTCACGCTGCCGATCGACCTCGGCCAGTTCGGTGCGACCGGCTGCAAGTGGAGCGTGTCGGCGGACTTCACCGTGCCGCTCACCGCGAGTGCCACCGGCAGCGCCGCCTGGACGACG
>CAZSKV010000319.1:0-1803 GCA_964607495.1 uncultured candidatus Brocadiaceae bacterium | reverse complement strand
GCACGACCGGGAGCAGCGCGTCCGTGTCGCGCGCCAGGTGCGCGAGGGGGTGGCCGGCCGGCAGACGCTGCCGGCCGCGGTGCACGCGGCCCGTCGGATCACTGAACTGGTAGGACACGCAGACCCCGGAGCGCGCCGACTGGGTGACCGCGAGCACGCGCGCGCTGGTCACCATCCCCTCGCGCAGCGCGATGGAGAGCTCGAGCCGGCCGCGCACGCGGACCACGAGCAGCACGAAGCCGGCCGCGAACGAGCCGACGAGCAACAGCACCAGCGCCGGCGGGACCGGGGACCAGCGGCCGCCGGCAAGGCGGCAGGTCGCCGGATCGTCGCCGAGGTACTCGACCGCATGTTCGGTGCCCGCCACCCCCGGTGGCTGCGCGGAGAAGCTCACGCCGCCGACGCTGCGTCCGGGTCCGGTGTTGAAGCGGAAGGTGCTGCGTGCGAGCTCCTGCCCGCTCAGTGGCGCCTTGACCCCCGTCACCGCCTCGATCCGGCCGGTCGTGACCATGGCGTAGGCGTCGAGCGAGTAGTCGGCGAAGGGCATGCACTGCTCGACGAAGAGCTGGAGCAACGCGAACAGGATCATGGCCTCTGCGAGCAGGGCGCCGCCGAGCAGACCGAGCCAGGGGCGGTGGCGGCGGAGCAGTCCCTTGCGCACTTCGCGGGGTGGGGGCGGGATCGCGCTCACGCCGGCACCTCGGCGGGCACGAAGTCCTCCGCCAGCGTCAGGTGGCAGCGCGAGGGTCGTGTGCGCCAGTGCACGACCGGGACGCGGGTCTGACCGCCTTGCACGAGGCGCCCGAGCGGGCCATGGACGCGCACCCAGTCGCGTCCCGTACGCAGTTGCGCGTGCCAGTCACGGAACGAGTAGTGCACGGCGAAGATCTCGGGCACGACCGCGCGCAACCGGCGCACGGCGAGCACCTCGGCGACCGCCGCGTCGCCGTGGCGCAGCAAGGCGCGCAGGCGCAGCACTCCGGCCGCATACGCGACCCAGAGCGCGAGGCCCGGCAGCAGCACGAAGCGGGCATGCAGCGGTCCAGGGTCCATGACGAGCGTGATCCGCATGCCCTGGATGCGGCTGACCTCGGGGCGGGCGGGCAGGTACTCGATGGTCACCGCGGCACCCGCGCGGAGGGTTCCCTGTGCGCCGAAGCTCAGGCCGTCCTGGCGCAGCGGGCCGAAGGCGCCGTCGCCGCCCGGTACCTCGAACTCGAAGGTGAGGCGCACGATCTCCTGGCCCTGGATGCGGGCGGCGGTCGGCTCGATCGTCAGCACGCGGCCGGAGGTGACCGCCGCGCCGGCGTCGAGGTCCAGGTCGTCCTTCAGCTTGCCGCCGCGGTGGAACCACAGGAGCAGGCCGAACGCGCCCCCGTAGACCGTCAGCAGGAACGCGACGAGGGCCAGGCCCCAGCGGCGCCCGAGTACGGCCCGGATCTGCACCGTGCGCGGAGTCGGAGGCAGGGTCGACGGCGTGCGCACCATGGGGTGAGGAGCATCGTGTCCGGACCCCCGCCGAAGTCCAGGACCAGGCGCAGCCGGGCAGCCACAGAAAAAAACACAGGATGTGTGGCCACTCCGCCCAAATCTGGCGCTTCTCCGGATGCCATAGCCTCGTCCGTGACGGACCGCCGCTCCAGGGTTGGGTGGTCTGTCACGGCGCGAGGGATCTGCGCTCGGCGGGCGGACGACCGCGGGGCTGCCCCGCGGGGGTGCCAGCGAGTAGGTTCTGGTGCTGTCCACCGCAATGCACCACCACCCGAGTGCCTTCCTGCTCGCCCTGCTCCCAGCCTTGTGCCC
>CAZSKV010000318.1:0-8912 GCA_964607495.1 uncultured candidatus Brocadiaceae bacterium | reverse complement strand
GTGGCGGTGGCGGTGGTGGACGCGGTGGCGGAGGCGGCGCCGGACCGATGGGTCCGATGGGAGCCGGGCCGGTCGTCGGCGGCGGCATGCGCGGCGCTCCGATCACCTTCGCGCGCCAGAACACCAGCAAGCGCGTGCTCGAAGTGAAGTGGGACTTCCCGGTCTACACGCCACCCGAGCAGCCCAAGGGCCAGCAGAGTGAGCACACGGTGGCCGCCCAGGTCGCCGAGGCGCTGCCCGAGGAGCAGGCCTTCGCCTGGATCAGCAGGACCGACAAGCGGCCACTGCTCGTGCTGCGCGAATGCGACTCCTGCAAGGGCACCGATGACGCGCTCCTGTCGCGGTCGATGAACAACGACGAGACGCGGATGCTGCTGCGCTGGTTCCATTGCGTGAAACTGCCGGTGCACGTGATGAAGGCCGGGCATCCCTTCCACCAACTCTTCGACGGCGAGCACCCACCGCATCTCTTCCTCTGCGACCCGGACGGTGGCAGTGCGGCGACCTTCGATGGCGGCCAGACCCAGTCGGGCCTCAAGCAGGTCATGTACGAGATGCTGAAGCGCCACTACACGAAGGACCCGCGCCAGGCGATCCGCGAGATGCACAAGCTGCTCTCGCACTACGACCACCTCGACAGCCGCGAAGTCGAGATCCGCGAGCGCCTCGACAACGAGATCGAGCGCAACGGCCCGAAGTCGCCGAAGGTCGCCGAGATCGAGCGGGACCTGGCCGAAATCGACAAGCAGCGGAAGGCCGCGAAGGCGAAGGAGCAGCAGCTCTGCGACCTCGGCCTCAAGGCCGGCAGCTGATCGCGCGGCAGTGAGCCGCATCCGCGCCGGGCTGTGCCTCCTGCTTGCACTGCCCGGCGTTCCCTGCGCGCAGGATCCGGCGAAGAAGCGCGACAAGGAGGAGGCCTGGCGCGTCGATCCGCACGGCTGCCAGGATCCGGAGACGCAGAAGCGTCTCGGCTACGTGTCCCTGGGGCCGTTCCCGTTCGGTGACGACCACGGCACGGCCGAGATCGAGCAGACGCTGGGGGGGGTCAAGCTGCTGTGGACCGAGACCGCGCATTTCCGCTTCGGCAGCGGGCTGCCCGCCTACACGCTCGGTCTCGACAAGGACGAGAAGCAGAAGCTCGGCGACGAAGTCAAGCGGCTGAAGCTGAAGCTCGGCAAGTTGAAGTTCGACGGCAAGCAGCTCGATCCCTGGCTGCGCCACCACCTCTTCGCGCAGCGGATCGAGGACTGCTACGAGGACTTCTGCAAGCGCCTCTCCGTCGACGAAGCCGCGACGCCGCGGCTCGGCCAGAAGGGCAAGTTCGCGGTGCTGCTGCTCGAGAAGGCCAGCGCATTCGGCCGCTACCAGGTGCGCTACCTGAAGGTGACCAACGACGGGCCGCAGCGGCACAACTTCATCGACTCAGGGGTCATGTTCTACGGTTCGGCCACCGAGCACGGCCAAGGCGCGATGCGCAACGACACGGCGTTGCACTGCCAGACCGTGTTCAACCTGATCCACAACTTCGTCGCCGCCTACAAGGGCTACTACTACACGACGCCGCTCTGGTGGGAGGAGGGCCTCGCGCACTGGTTCGAGCGCCGGATCGATCCCAAGCGCAACAGCTTCTCCTACCTCGCCGACGTCGAGGGGGCGGCGACGAAGGAGTGGGACTGGAAGCCGAAGATCAGGGCGCGCGTCGGCTTCGACCACTTCGTTCCGTTCGCCAGGATGCTCGAGTGGCAGAAGTACGAGGAGCTGAACTTCGCCGACCACATGATGGTCTGGTCACGCGTGGACTACGTGATGAGCCTCGGCGACGACAAGTTCGCGGCGATCATGAACGAGCTCAAGGGCCGCCAGGACTCGCGCGGGATCCCGCCCACGCCCGAGCAGCTCGTGACGATCCAGCTCGCGGCGTTGCAGAAGGTGCTGGGCTGCGACCCCAAGGGGTTCGATCAGGCCTGGAAGCAGTGGGTGCTCGCGAAGTACAAGTGAAGCTCAGTGCAGCGGGATCTCGACCCGCACCTCGATGCGCTCCAGATCCTTCGCCGCCGGCGGCTCGGGTCCGAGCGTCAGGTAGGGGATCAGGCGCAGCGGTCCCGCGGCGACCAGGCGCTTCTCGCGCAGGAACTCGGCCAGGGCCGCCTGCGCGGCCGGCTCGGCGGCGGCGAGCGGACCCCGCGGCGGGTAGACGACGGCGGCAAGGTGCCGCGGCCGGCGCAGGACTTCCTGGTGCTCGAGCTGCACGAAGGGTGTGCTCCCGCGCTCGGGGTCGGGACCGAACGGGATGCCGAGCCGGGCCTTGGTCCCGTCCTGCCACAGGATCGGCAGCCCGGTGGCCAGCTGCCCCTGTTCCCAGAGCTTGCGGCCTTCGCGGTCCAGCAGCCCGTGGCGCTGTCTCCAGTCGCCGGGATCGTCGAGCACGAGCACGAGCGTCGCGGGAATCCGCTGCACCTCGGGCTTGCGGGGTTTGCGCTCGCCGCCTTCCTCACGGGCGTCCGGGCGCGACTCGGTAGCAGCCAGGGCCTCGGCGCGGGTGCCAGGGTCCAGGAACACGAGGTCGTCGAAGCGGGCGTCCGAGAGCAGGAACCGCGCCTCGAGCCGGCCGATGCCCTCCACCTCCAGGAGCCGCGGCATCCGGGTGCGCTCGGTCTCGTAGAAATCGCCGAAGCGCAACTCGCAGTCGGGGCCCGAGAGCGTGCGCGGCGCGAGCGTTTGCTCGTCGCACTCGAACCTCCAGGTCGCACCGCCGGGCATCACCAGCGTGAACACGCCCGGACCCTGTCGCGTGCACTTCGTGGCCCGTGCGAGGGGCACCAGCGCGAGCGCTTCCGCGAGACGGTGCCAGCGCGCCGCCACCCGCAACTCGGCGCCATCGAGCCGCCTCGCGCCGACTCCGGGCTCGCAGCGCCACACGTCTTCGCCCCGCCACAGCTCGACGATGCCGTTGCGCTCGACGCGCAGCCGGTCCGGGAGATCGAGCACGAGCTGGGCCTTCTGCTGGTCGGCGCCGAGCTGGACGGCGCACAGACTGTGCTCGAGACGGCCGCGGAGCGGACCCTGGCAGCGCTCGAGCACCCGGCCGATCAGAGCGTGGGCCGCTGGTTCGCTCTGCGTGCACGCTGCCGGAGCGAGCACCGGCAGCCAGGCGATCAGCCGCGCTGGAAGACCTTGCGCCACTCCGCGAGGTCGTAGCCCACGTCGGTGCCGCCGGCAAGCGCCTTGAGCGCCTTGCGGGCCGCGAGCTTGACGTTCATGTTCGTCTCTGCCGGCCCGATCAGCGCCAGCAAGGGCTCGACGGCACTGGGGTCCTGCAGCCGACCGGCCGCCACCGCCGCGGTCTCGCGGACCTTGGGCGTCGGATGCGAGAGCAGCGGGATCACGGTCTTGGCGTAGTCACGCTTGCGCATCAGGCCGACCGAACGGACCGCATGGATCAGGATCCCCTCGTCGGTCTCGCTCGACCGGCCCTCCAGGATCGCGATCCAGGTCGGCGTCGCGGACTCCGGGTCGAAGAGCATCGGCTGGACGCGCATCAGGGCCCACGAAGCACCGCGCCGGACATCGATCGGCAGCGACTTCTTCTGGATCAGGTCGCCGAGCAGCCCTGGCGGAGTCCGTGAATCCTCGAGCTGGCCGAGCGCGAACACGGCGTTGTGGACGATCACGGGCTCGGGATCGCGCAGGGCGGTGAGCAGGGGATCGAGTGCTTCCTTGTGGCCCGAGAAGCCGAGTGCGCCCAGCGCGATCGCCCGGTTGCCGACCAGATCCGGGTTGCTCGCCGTCCGCATGAGTTCGTCGAAGCGTTCGGTCGCGATCTGGCGCAGCGTCTTCTGCAGCGTGTCGGCCAGCGCGTCCGCGCGCTCGTTCCCCGACTGCCACAGCGCCTGCACGTACTTGTCGAGCATCTTGTCGACGTCCAGCAGCACCTGCTCGAAGGCCTTCTGGCGCGCGAGCGCGTCCTTGGACCTGGCCTGGGATTCCTGGAAGGCCTGCTCGAGCGCGGGGTCCTTCTTGGGTTCGGACTGCTCCGGCGATCCCGCGCAGGCGGCGAGGAACAGCAGCAGGAAGTGCGCAGGACTCGGTCGGATCATGGGAGGTCGCTTGGAGGGGGCTGAACCTCGCTTCCTTCCCGGACTTTTGCAAGGATGCTCCCGCTTGGATCCCATCCCTCCGCACCGTGTCCGCGTCCGCTACTGCGAAACCGACCGCATGGGGGTGGCGCACCACTCGAGCTATGTCGCGTGGTTCGAAGAAGCGCGCACCGAGTGGCTGCGCGCCCGCGGCAAGAGCTACCGGCAGTTCGAGGACGAAGGGATCCTGCTGACCGTGGTCGCGCTGGAGGCCCAGTACAGGGCCTCGGTGACCTATGACGACGTCGTGCTGGTCACCACCCACGTCGTCGAGCGCAAGCGGGCCTCGATCAAGCTCGGCTACGAAGTCCGGCGCGAAGGCAGCGGTGCCCTCGTGGCGACCGGGGCGACGACGCTCGCGTGCATCGACCGGGCAGGCAATCTGCGGCGATTGCCAGCGGAGGTCTGAGCCCGGGCGCCGGTGGCCTTCAACCGCCGATGGTCGCGATCCCGCCGTTGGTCAGGGCCATCCCGAGCGCATTCGCCGCCGCATCCAGGATCAGGCCCTGGTTGCAGAAGTTCTGGCCGGTCAGGACCGGCAGATTCGGGATCGTGTAGACGAACTTGCCCTGACCCGTGACGGCGATCGTGAGCGGCAGCGTCAACGCGTAGTCGGTGGCCAGGGCGCAGCCCGGCGCGCCCAGGGCGGTGAGGTCGAAGGGCAGGGGCAGCGAAGCCCAGGCCGAGCGCGAGGTGCCGTGCGCGAGGAACGCCGGCGCGTTGGGTCGCGCATTGCGCAGGACCACGGCAAAGGTGCCGCCGAGCTGCGGCACGCCGGCGGCCTGCAGGTTTGGGGTCGCGCCGGCGAGGCCCGCGGGCACGAAGGCGATCACGATCGCCGCGAAGTCGAGGTCGCCGAACGGCGCCTGGGCGCTGCTCGTCGCATAGACCCGTGACACGCCCGAAGGCTCGCGCAGCGCATCGCAGAGCACGGGCGGCGAGTTCGGCGCCAGCGTCGAACCATGCACCTTGATCTCGACGAGCACGTTCTGGCCCGGAGCGGGCTGCAGCAGGAACGGCGCATCGAGCGGGATCAGCCAGTCGAAGTGGTTCGGGGCGTAGGGCAGGCCCTGGGTGCCGGGCAGGTCGATCCAGCGCGTCGCCACGACCTTGGACTTGGGTCCGGCGTAGTTCGCATCGAACACCCGGTCCAGCTGGTGCGCCGGTTTCGCCGTGTAGCCGAGGAAGACCTCGGCCAGCACCTGATAGCTCGGCGTCTCCGCCTGTTCGTCGTCACGGCGGAACGCGAGCTGCTCGAGGAGCATCCCGCCCGCCGGGAAGCTCGTGCCGTCGTAGGCCTGCAGCAGGCGGCAGACCGGATGGTCGAAGGGCACCTTGGTGCTACCTGCCACGTAGGCGCCGCGCGCCGGTGGCGGCTGGACCGTGCCGAGCGCCGGATCCGGGCCGGTGCCGGCACATGCCGTGCCGTAGAGGCGGTAGGTCCCAGGCTGCCGGCCACCGCCGCGGTTCTTGCCCCAGGCCAGGGCGAACTCGAGTTCGTCCTCGGTCATGTCGCTGGCCGTGATCTCGAGCGTGTAGGTCGCGGTTGCCGCGGCGCGGAACACCACGCGCTCGTAGAGGTTGCGCGGCGAGTCGGCGACCGCGAGCAGGTTCTGGTTCGCGTCGAAGATGCGCAGGTCGAGATTCGCGTACTCGCGGCTCGGCAGCGCGAAGTAGGTCCGCGGCCAGGCGAGCGTCGCGGCGTAGTCCTCGTCCTTGGTGACCGGGATCGGGAAGAGCTGGCGCTCGCTGATGTCGCGCACCACCTTGCCGCGGATCAGGTTGCCCTGCTGGGCGCCCAGCACGACGTGGTCGGTACGGAGCATGCCGAGCCCATGGTTGTTGCGGTTGGCGTTGGGGTTGACCGCGCTGAGGTCCTGCACGTTGTTCAGCACGATCGCCTTGGCCTCGGTCGCCGTGAGCTGGGGCTGGACCGCCCGGATCAGCAGTGCTGTTCCCGCGACCATCGGCGCAGCGAAACTCGTCCCGGCCCACTTCTTCGTGCGCGTCGGCTGGTCGACCAGCGCCGACCAGGCGGAGTCGGAGATCGCCGCGATGTCGGGAAAGTAGCGCAGCGGGTCGCCCTTGAGCGGCCCGTAGCTCGACAGGGGGTCGAGGAGGTGGGTGTCCCCGACCAGGCCGCCGACTGCGATGCCGTTGCAGTTGGCCTGGCTCTGGCTCGTCGGACTCAGGAACTCGCCGAGGTTCCCGGCCGAGGTCACGACCAGGACGTCGGCGAAGTACGCGACCGTGTCGAGCGCGATCTGCACCGGATGGCTAGGGAACGGGCTGCCGCTGAAGCTGTTGATCGCGACCTTCAGGTTGTAGGTGGCCGCGTCCTGGGCCACCTGCTGCCAGGCGTCGAGCAGCACGATGTCGTTCGTGTTGCCCTGGACGTCGACCGTGATCCGGTAGCTGACGAGTTCACTCTGCGGCGCGAACCCGTCGTCGCTGCGCACGGGGATGCTCGCGCCCCAGTCCTTGCCGATCGCGATCGCGGCCACCGCCGTGCCGTGCCCGTCGGGGTCCTCGGGATCCGCCGGAACGCGCGTCTTGTCGAGGTCGAACGCGCCGAGCAGGCGCGTGCCGGTCTTGGGCGCCGTGTGGGCGAACGCCGGGTGCACGGCGTTCGTCTGCCCCGAATAGCGATCGATGCCCGAATCGAGCAGCGCCAGGGTCGCATTGGCGCCGAAGAGCCCGAGCTGGCTCTGCACGTAGTCGGCATCGTGGTTCGCGGCGTTCGTGGCCCGGCCGACGTGTGGCCTCCAGGTGCGGACCGGTTCGACGGCCACGACGCCCGGGCAGGTCCACAGGCTCGGGATCTGGTCGGCGGCGACCTCGACGGCCACCGCGTCGACGATCCACCACTGCCGCAGCACCCTGGCCGGCAGGCGCGCGGCCGCGGCGACGAACCCCGCCTGGGCGGCGAGTCCCGCCTGCGCGAGGGCCGTGTGGATCGCGGCGAGCTCGGCGGGACCGGCCCCGGCCCGGAGCCGGTTCCGTCCTTGCGCGAGCAGGGCGAGCCGGGGGGAGTCCGCCGCCGGTGCGAGCACGGCGATCACCTGCTGCAGCCTTGGCGTCGTGGACTCCTGGGCAGGAGTCCGCGCCAGCACTCCGGAGAGGGCCATCGCGATCCATCCCATGGTTCCTCGGGAGCAGCGCACGGCGAGGCACGCGATCGTAGCGGCGGATCGGCGCGTCAGGCGGAGCCGGGGGTGTCGCTGCTAGACTGAATAGCCCCATCAGGCACTCGTAGCAGGCGGCCTTCTGCACATGCAGGCCGCGCCTGCCTCTCAGCCCGCACGCAGATGTCTCTCGCCCCCGAAGTCGTCCTGGAGCGCTACCGCGAGCGCCTCTTGTCGGTCATCTATCTGCGCATGGGACCGGAGCTACGGACCCGCATGGACCCGGAGGACGTACTGCAGGAGGTCGCGATCGAAGCATTGCACTCCTGGCACTCGCTCGAGGACGAGAAGAACGCCGGGGCCTGGCTCGTCGTGCTCGCCAGGCGGAAGGTCGCCCGCATCCTGCGCGACCAGGTCGGCGTGGCCGCCCGCGACCCGCGCCGTGAGCGCGCGATGAAGACCGACATGCCGATGGCGGACCGGCGTTCCGGCCCGGTTACCGTGGCCGACCGCAAGGACCGGCTGCGGTTGCTCGAAGAGGCGTTACAAAGACTTTCCGAAGATCACCGGGAGGTCATCCTGCTGGCGCGCATCGAAGGACTTCAAGCCAAGGAGATCGGCGAGCGTATGGATCGCAGCGAAAACGCGATCCATCTCTTGTTGAGCCGAGCCCTGAAGCGGCTGTCCGAAGAACTGAACCCGCAAGGTCCGTGAGCCACGAGCCGAAAGCCCCGCCCGACGACACCGACTCCGATCTGCGGATGGCCGAACTCCTCGCCTCCCAGGAGGAGGGGAAGGCCGGGCCGGTATCGCAGATCCGGAGCCGGCTGCAAGGCGAGGAGAGCGAGGGTGCGCGGGATCTGCTGGGTCGCCTGGATGCCCTCGACTTCGTGAACTCCGTCGTCGGGCAGGTCTCCGACATGCCCGAACGCCTGGGCGACTACCGGATCACCGGTCTGCTCGGGCGCGGCGGCATGGGCACGGTGTTCGAAGCGTTCCAGGAGTCGCTCGAGCGCGACGTGGCCCTCAAGGTGCTGTCGCCGACCATGGCCCAGGATCCGGCGATGCGGCAGCGTTTCCGCTCGGAGGCGCGCGCGACCGCGGCGCTGCACCACCAGCACATCGTCCCGATCTACGGCTTCGGCGAGGCCGGTGGCTGCCTCTATTTCGCGATGGAGCGCGTCAACGGGATCTCGCTCGACAAGCACATCGCGGCGGCGCGTTACCGCAAGACGATGCCACTGCCCCCCCGCGAGGCCGCCCGCCGTTTCGCCGGAGTCGCCGACGCGCTCGGACACGCGCACAAGCGGCGCATCCTGCACCGCGACGTGAAGCCGGGGAACCTGCTCGTGCACCCCGACGGCACGCTCGCGCTCGCGGACTTCGGGCTGTCGAAGGTGCTCGGTACGCAATCGATGAGCATGACTGCCGGCGGGGCGTTCCTCGGCACGCTGCACTACACGCCGCCCGAACAGGCGCTGGGCCGCGATCTCTCGCCGGCGAGCGATCTCTATTCCCTCGGCGTCGCGATCTTCGAGACCGTGACCGGTCAGCTCCCGTTGGAGGGCAGGACCACTGAGGCGATGCTCGAGGCGTTGCTGCACGGCAGGCCCAGGCGCTTGCGGGAGCTGGTTCCGGACGCGCCGAAGGA
>CAZSKV010000317.1:0-2268 GCA_964607495.1 uncultured candidatus Brocadiaceae bacterium | reverse complement strand
CCCGCCTTGAGACCTGGAGGCCACAACCGTGGCCGACGTCCTAGTCGATCTTCTTCTTCTTGATCTTCTGGATGAGCTTGGTCGTCGAGTGGGTCTTGCGATCCCCGACGAACGCCGGCTTCAATCCGAGCTTGCGCAGTGCTTCCTTCTCCGGCAGCACCTTGCCCGTGTACTCGGTGCCCTTGGCGTAGACGTCCGGCTTCAGCAGCAGCAGCAGCGCGTCCGCCGTCTCGCCGTCGAAGCTCGTCACGTAGTCGACGAACCACAGCGCGGACAGCACTTCCATGCGCTCCTCGAGCGGCACGACCGGATGGCCCTTGCCCTTGAGCGCCTCCGTGGTCTTGTCGGAGTTGACCGCGACCACCAGGAAGTCCCCGCGCGCCCTGGCATCCTCGAGGCAGCGCACGTGCCCGACGTGGATGAGGTCGTAGACCCCGTTGGTGAGGACGATCGTCTTGCCCTGGGTCTTGAGCCCTTGCAGGATCGCGGCCAGGACCTTGGGCTCGGCGACGATCTTGTCTTTCGAGCGAACCTTGCGCGGAACTACGACCAAGCAGCCACTCCGGGAAAAAGCTCCTGAACGCGCAGGAGGATAGCCAGAGGGCCATGGGACGGCCAGGACAGAGTCGGGCCGACCACGATTGTCCGCGCGCCTCCGCTCACCCGGGACGGCAGCCCCGCAGGATGCGGTCGACGATCGCCGAGGTCGACTTGCCCTCGCGCAGGTTCACGAGCACGACCTGACCGCCGTGCGCTTCGACCCACTCGCGGCCGACGACGCCCTTGTCGCGCCAGTCCTCGCCCTTGGCGAGCACGTGCGGGGTCACGGCCTCGATCAGGCTCAGCGGCGTGTCCTCGTCGAAGGCCACGACGTAGTCGACGGCCTGCAGGGCCGCGAGCACCTCCATGCGATCGCCCACCGGGTTGATCGGCCGGCCCGGACCCTTGCCCTGGCGCTGGACCGAGAGGTCGCTGTTGACCCCCACCATCAAGGCATCGCCGTAGAGGCGCGCCTTCGCCAGATAGTCGACGTGCCCGGGGTGCAGCAGGTCGAAGCAGCCGTTGCTGAACACGAGCCGGCGGCCCTCCGTGCGCAGGCGCGCGGCCTCGGCGACGGCCTCGGCCCGGCCGAGGATCTTGCCAGGGCTGCGTTCCCCGAGCAGCGTCAGCAGTTCCTGGCGCGAGACCGCCCAGGTGCCGAAGTGGCCGACCGTGATGCCGGCAGCCAGGTTCGCGAGCTTCAGCGCGTCCCCGAGCGCGACCCCGGCCGCGCGCGCGTAGGTCAGCACCGCGACCACGGTGTCGCCGGCGCCCGTCACATCGAACACCTGCCGGGCCTCGGTCGGCAGGATCTGCGCGCCGCCCTGCTCGTCCTCGAAGAAGATCCCGTCCTTGCCGAGCGTGATCGTCGCCGTGCGCACGCCCGTGATCTCGCGCAGCCTGGCGGCGACGCGCGGCAGATCGGCCAGCGTGCCGACCTTCAGGCCGGTCGCCATCTCGGCCTCCTCGCGGTTCGGGGTCAACAGGTCGACGCCGGCGTAGAGCGTGTAGTCCTTGCCCTTCGGGTCGACGACCGAGACGACCTTCTGGTGTTTCGCGGCGGCGATCGCCGCCGCGACGACCGGGCGCGAGAGCATGCCCTTGCCGTAGTCGGAGAGCAGCACGGCGTCGTATGGGAACGGCCGCTGTTCGAGGCAGGCGAGGATGCGCGCGAGCACCCCGCCCTCGACCGGGTTCCGCTGCTCCTCGTCGACGCGCAGGATCTGGCTCGTCCGGCTCACATAGCGGGTCTTGCGGATCGTCGGCCGGGTCGGATCGACGACCAGGGCCGCCGTGTCGATCCCCTCGGCGTCGAGCAGCTCGCGCAGCTGCCGGCCGGCGCCATCGTCCCCGATCACGCCGAGGATCGTCGCCTTGGCGCCGAGCGCGCGCAGGTTGGCCGCGACGTTGCAGGCGCCGCCGAGCAGGTGGCGCTGGTTCCTGGCTTCGAACACCAGCACCGGGGCCTCGGGCGAGACGCGGTTCGCCGTGCCTTCGATGTAGCGGTCGAGGATCAGGTCCCCGACGACGAGGATCCGCAGGGGCGGCAGATCGCGGACGAGGCGGGCCAGCGGTTGCATAGGACGCCCGCGTAGAGAAGCAGATCGGCGACCCCAACGCGAGAGCGAGGCGGCAGCAGCCGCCGGGTCACTGCTTCTGCGTCGCCGGGCGCGAGGTCGCGAGCGACTCGGCGGTCGCGAGGCCCTGCTCGGCCGCGGTCCGCGCCGC
>CAZSKV010000316.1:0-8735 GCA_964607495.1 uncultured candidatus Brocadiaceae bacterium | reverse complement strand
TGCCCGCAAAGGGCTTCACGCTGCTGGCGACGGCCCTGCAGCAGCTCGACGTCGACCTCGTGCTCGTCGGTGACGGTCCGGAGCGCGCGCGCCTGCAGGCCCTGCTGCCCCGCGTGACGCTGCTCGGGCCCCTGCCCCCGGCCCGTGTGGCCCTGGCCTACCAGGCCTGTGATCTGCTCGTGCTGCCGAGCGAGCGCGAGGGTTGGCCGAACGTCGTGACCGAGGCGCTGGCTGCCGGCCTGCAGGTGGTCGCGACCGCGGTCGGCGGGATCCCGCAGATCGTCAGCGCGCCGGTGGCCGGCAGGCTGGTCCCACCCGGGGATGCGCAGGCGTTGGCCACGGCGATCGCGCAGACGCTCGCGGCTCCGGCCGAGCGCAGCGCGGTGCGCGCGTTCGCCAGCCGCTATGGTTGGGACGAGCCGGTGGCCCTGCTCTGCCGGGTGTTCGCGGCGGCCCTGCAATGACCTCCTACCGGATCCTCTATCACCACCGCATCCGCGCCGACGACGGCCAGGCCGTGCACGTGCGGGAGCTGATCGGCGCCCTGCAGGCGCAGGGTCACGAGGTGCACGAGTGCGCGCTCGTGCCCAAGACCGGCGCCGCCGCGCCGGCGGGCGCCCGGGCGCGCTGGTTGCAAGGACTGCAGCTGCCGCGCACCGCGGTCGAGATCCTCGAGATCCTCTACACGCGCCGCGGCGCGGCCCGGCTCGTGCGCGCGGCAGCGCGGTTCCGGCCGGATTTCATCTACGAGCGGCATGCTCTGCACTGTGCCGCCGGGGTCGTCGCGGCCGCGCGCCTGGGGGTGCCGTGCTTCGTCGAGGTCAACTCGCCGATGTGCGCGGAGATGGCCGGCCTGGGGCTGCTGCGCTTCCCCAGGCGTGCGCGCGCCACGGAAGCGCGCGTGCTGCAGGCGGCGAGCCGCATCTTCACGGTCAGCGGGGTCCTCGCGCGGATGCTGGCCGGTCTCGGGGCTCCTCCGGAACGGATCCGGATCGTGCCCAACGGCGCCGATCCGGCCCGCGCCGCCGTGCTCGACGCAGCCGGCCGGGATGCAGTGCGGCAGCGGCAAGGTCTGCCGGCGGCGGCGTTCCTGCTCGGCTTCGTCGGCTTCATGCGGGACTGGCATCGCCTCGACCTAGTGCTGCAGGCGATGCTCCGGCCCGGTCTCGGCGACCTGCACTTCGTGTTGATCGGTGCGGGCCCGGCGCTGCAGCCCACCTGCGACCGGGCTGCGGCACTGGGCCTGCAGGGGCGGGTGCACGCGCTCGGGCAGCTCACGGGGCCGGCCTTCCAGCAGGTGCTCGCCGCGTTGGACGCGGCGCTGATCCCGGCGATCAACGCCTATGCGTCGCCGTTGAAGCTCTTCGACTCGCTCGCGGCCGGCGTGCCGACGCTGGCGCCGCGGCAGCAGAACCTCGAGGAACTGCTCGAGGACGGCAAGGACGGCCTGCTGTTCCGGCCGGGCGACGCGGATTCGCTGGCCGAGCGCCTGCGCTTCCTGCTGGCCGACAAAGAGCGCAGCCGGGCGATCGGTCGCGCCGGCCGCGACAAGCTGCTGGCCCGCGACTGGACCTGGGCCGGCAATGCCCGCCGCGTGATCGCCGCCTTCGAGGAGCTGCCGCGATGATGGCCCTGTTCGCGATCTTCCTGCCGCTCGCGATCGCCTATGGCGGCACCTGGCGCTGGCTCGTCGAGAGCTGGAGCCACGAGACGAGCTACTACGCGCACGGCCCGTTGGTGCCGCTCGTGGTCGTGGTCGTGATCTGGCTGCGCCGCGGCACATGGCGCGCGGTGCCGCCCTTGCGCGACGCGCAGGCCTGGTGGCTGCTCGGGCCCGCCCTCTTGCTGCACCTCGCCGGCGCGGCCCTGACCATCGATTCGCTCTCCGGTGCGAGCCTGGTGCTCGCCGTGCCCGCCGCGGCCTGGCTCGCCCATGGCCGCGCGCGATTGCGCGGCCTGTGGCCGGCCCTGTGGTTCGTGGCCTTCTGCGTGCCGATGCCGATCTTCCTCTCCGGCCGGCTGGTGTTCGAACTCAAGGAGTTCGCGGTCTCCGGAGCGCTCGCGCTCGCGCGCGCGCTCGGCAGCGGGGTCGAGCGTTCGGGTGCCGACCTGCTGTTGCCCGGCCAGCAGGAACGGCTCTTCGTCGCCGATCCCTGCGGCGGGCTCAACTCCCTGCTCTCGCTGGTCACGCTGGCCTACTGCGTCGCGTTCTTCGTCGGCCCGGCACAGACCGGCCGGCGGCTGGTGCTGCTGGTCGCGGCGGTGCCGATCGCGCTCGTGGTCAACCTGCTGCGCGTGACCGGCCTGTGCCTGCTCGCGGACCGCTACTCGGTGCCGTGGGCCAGCACGACCGGCCATGCGTGGCTGAACGTGGCCGAATGGGTCCTCGCCCTCGCGCTGCTCCTCGGCGTCGATCGCCTCGCTTCCCGGTTCTGCGCGAGGACCGCATGAAGCGCGACGCCTGGATCCTCTGGCTGCTCGCCCCGCTGCTGCTCGCGCTGGGGTTGCACCGCCCGTTCTCGGTCTCGGTCGGGCGCGCGGCGCGCCTGCCCGAGCGCGTCGGCGCCTTCACGACCGCCGCGACGCACACGATCAGCCCGCGCACGCAGGAGCTGCTCGGCACCGACGACGCGGTGTGGCGGACCTATCACGATGCGCAAGGGCACGAGCTCTTCGTGGTCGGCGTGTTCCACGGCACCAACTGGAAGAGCGTGCACCCGCCGCGCATCTGCCTCGAGGGTTCCGACCTGACGATCCACGCCGAGAGCACCGCGCGCGACGCCGCGGGCCGCGAATCCGGCTGGCTCGTCGCGAAGAGCCGCAGCGCAGGTCGCGAGTACCTGAGTTGCTACGCGTTCGGTACCGCGGAGTTCACGACCGCGAGCTATCTGGCCTTCTTCCTGCACCATGCGCCGCGGGCGTTGCTGCGCGCGAACAGCCCCGGCTTCCTGCTGCGGGTCGAGTGCTGGATCGGGAGCGATGGGCTCGAGGCGAGCCGGGCCCGTTGTGCGGCGTTGCTCGGCGAACTGCTGCCGCGGGCCCAGGAGCTCGTGCGATGACCGGGGTCGTGCACGCGCTCTCGGTCGATGTCGAGGACTGGTTCCAGGTGCTGAACATGCGCGGCGCGGTGCCGCGCGCGCGCTGGGAGGACGAGGCGTTGCGCTGCGGCGACTCGACGCGCAGCCTGCTGCGCCTCTTCGCCGCGCACGGCGCCAAGGCCACGTTCTTCTGTCTCGGCTGGATCGCCGAGCGTCTGCCCGACCTCGTGCGCGAGATCGCCGCCGCCGGACACGAGATCGGCTCGCACGGCTACGACCACAAGTGCCTGCAAGAGCTCGGGCCGGAGCGGTTCCGCGCCGAAGTGCAGCAGACCGCCGCGATCCTGGCGCCGCTCGCGGGCGCGCCGCCGCGGGTGTTCCGCGCCTGCACCTGGTCGATCACGCGCGACACGCTCTGGGCCCTGCCGATCCTGGCCGAACTGGGCTATCGCCTCGACTCGTCGGTGTTCCCGGTGCTGCACCCCGAGTACGGGATCGCCGGCGCGCCGACCTCGCCCTACCGCGTGCCGACGGCGCACGGCGAGCTGATCGAGTTCCCGCCGCTGACCTTGACGGTGCTCGGCCGCCGCCTCGCGGTCGGTGGCGGTGGCTACCTGCGGCTCTTCCCGCTGTGGTTGCTCGAACGCGGTCTCGCCCAGCAGGCAGCCCGCGGCATGCCCGGCTGCGTCTATCTGCACCCCTGGGAGGTCGACCCCGGGCAACCGCGGCAACGCCTGGGTCCGTGGCGTGGCTTCCGCCACTACGTGAACCTCGCGCAAACCCACGCGAAGCTGACCCGCCTGCTCGCGCGGCACCGTTTCACCTCGGTCACGGAGGCCTTGGCCGGCAGGAGCGCGGAGCTGCCGCTGCGCGCACTCGCGGCGGGCGCTACTTGACGGCGAGCTGCTGCGCGAAGTGCGCGGCGTTCGCCGCGAAGCGCGCGGAGCCGCTGGCCGCGAGCCGCGTGAACGCCGCCAGCGCGCGCTCCTTGGCCTCCGGCTGGCGCAGGCTCAGGTTCGCGAGCGCGACGAAGAAGAGCTCGGCCTGGTCCGGTTGCGGCGCGGCGGCGGCCAGCAGCTCCGCCGCCTCGGCGTAGCGGGCAGCGCGCAGGGCCAGCAGGCCGCGCACGTAGGCGGCTTGTGGCGTGGCCTTCGTTGCCGCGTCGAGGGCAGTCTCGAGCCAGTGCGCTTCGAGCGCGGCAGGCAGCGAGTTCTCGCCGGCGATGCGGCCGGCCGCGAGCAGGAGCCGCGGGTTGCGGGTCAGCCGGTAGAGCGTGCGCAGGATCCCCTGGGCGAGCTCCTTGCGGCCGAGCTGCTGCTCGTACTCGGCCCGCAGCTCCCAGACCGGCAGCAGCGTCGGGTCACGCCGCAGCAACTGGCAGACGCGCGCGAGCGAGTCCTCGCGGACTTCGCCGCCGGCGAGCCGCGTCAGCGTCGCGGCGAGCGCCTCAGGATCGGGATCGCGGCCGGAGAGGTGCAGCTCGACCTGCGCGAGCAGCAGACGCCGGGTGTTCGCCTCCGTGGCCTGGCCGGCCTGATCCTGGCGCGTCGCCGGGCGCTGCAGGGGGTCGTGATCGAGCCAGAAGTGCAAGGCACTCGCGTACGGGACCTCGGTGGTGCAGATCGCCTGGGCACGTTGCACGAAGCGCGCCCGCAGCGCCGGGTCGTCGCCGGCGGCGAGCAGGCGCCGCGCGACCGCGAAGTAGGCCTGCAGGAACGCGGCGCGCGCCTGTCCCTGCGCGAGCGGTTCGAGCACGTCCAGCAGCTGCAGGCCGTCGCGCACCATGCCGGCGGTGAGCAGCACTTCGACCTGGGGCAGGCCGGCCGCAGTCTCCCGTGGGTGCTCGCTCCAGGCGCGCGCGAGCAGCTCGAGCGCCGGGCGCGCGTCCTTGGTCACGGCCGCGACCTGCTTCGCGAGCGTGTCGGCACTCAGCGCGATCATCCGCGGCGTGGCCCGCGCCCCCATGCGCGTCGTCGCAGCGACGACCATGTCGGTGAACATCGACGCCGGCAGACCGCTCGACTGGACCGCGGGCGTCACGGCGGCCAGTTCGTCGAAGATGCACACGAACTCCGGCTCCTTCGCGGTCCACGGCAGCAGCAGCTGCAGTGCGTCCCCCGGCCGGCCCGCGCGCCGCGCCGCGAGGGCGGCCAGGCACACGAGCGTCCGCCCCGCCTTGGGGTCCGCCAGGAGTTGCACCGCCAGGCCGTGCCCGAGTTTCTCGAGGCCCGGGATGCTGACCAGGGTCAGCAGTTCGAGCACGCGGTCGCGCTGCGTGCCCGCGACCTCGACCAGGTCGGCGAGGGCCGCGCGCAGCCCCTGCGCCTCGGGATCGACGAGCGCGCGCAGGCAGGCCAGCGGCAGATCGTCCGGAGTGCGCAGCCCGGCCTGGCGCACGAAGGGCATGACCGTGGTCTGGCGGCGCAGGCGCGCGAGCAGGCAAGCGGCGGCCAGATCGTCGGCACGCAGGTCGCGCGCGATCTGCTCGGCCTCGTCGTTGCGGCCCTGCGTCGCGCAGAGCGCGGCGAGCGGCAGCGCGGCGGCCGCCCCATCCGGGAACGAGAGCGCCGCGGTCCAGTGGTCCTCGGCGGCGACGATCTCGCCGAGCGCGGCGGCGAGCTCGCCGGCGCGCAGGAAGTGCCGCCCACTGCGGTCCTGGGTCTCGGCGTCGAGCACGGGCCGCAACAGGCCATAGGCCTCGCGCACGAAGCCGTGGTCCTGCAGCAACCTGGCCTGCTCGAGGGTCGCGTCGGGTGCGCCGGCGAGCAGGCGCGCGGCCACGGGCAGGGCCGCCTGCAGGCGCTCGCGATCGCGGGTGAGCACGCAGTGGCGCACGAACTCGCGCATCGCGCGGATCTTGATCGGGTCGGCGTCGGGCAGGGTCTGCAGCAGGCGCACCAGCAGGTTTCGGCCCGGATCGGTCGTACCGAGCGCGAGCAGCGCGCGCGCCGTCAGCAGCTCGAACTCGGGCTCGGTCGGGAACCAGGCTGCCGCGCAACCGACCAGGGCCTGCAGGGCCGCAGGTTCCGACGCCGCCAGCGCGCGCGCGAAGAGGCTGCGCAGCAGGTCCGCTTCGGGCTTCTCGCTCGCGAAGGTCAGATACTGCAGGTCTGCGGTGCCGCTGTCCGCCGCGAGGCGGCTGCGCCGCAAGAGCTCGAGCAGACGCGGCTCCGCTTCGCCCTCGGCCAGCAGCGGGTCGAGCACGCGCCCGGCCTCACGGCCGTCGCCGCGCGCGAGCGCCACCGCCGCCCGCAGCAGCCGCGGCCATCGCGCCCAGCTGAAGGCGCTCTGCGCGCGCGCCGCCGCGGCGTCGGCGATCTGGTCGTGCCCGAGCCGGAGCGCGAGCTCGCCCAGGGGCAGCAGCAGCACCTCGTCGGCCAGGTCCTCGGGCAGCAGTTGCTGCCGGGCCAGACACTGCTGCAGCATCGCCGGGGCGCCACGGTTCTGCGCGCCGTAGGCCAGGTCGGCGGCCTCGGCGAGGGTGTGCAGGGCTGCCTCGGCATGCTGCGCGCGCCGGATGCCGTTCTGCGCATCGCCGAGGGCGAGCGCGCCTTCGCCGCGGGTGATGAACATGCGGCTGCGCAGCAGGTGCGGTTCGGGGGCGCTCGGCCGGTCCTGCATCCACGCGAGGTAGATCGGATTCAGGTCCTCGAGCCGGCCACCGAGCCGTTCGGCCGCCGCGAGGCGCAGGCGCATGACCTCGGCGAGCTCGTCCTCGCCCTCGGCCGGCAGGGCGCGCACCTCGGGGTAGTTGCAGTAGGCCGCGAGCTGGGTCAGGAGGTTGCGGTCGTCGCCACTCAAGAGCAGCGACGCGGCGTGGATGCGGTGCAACCCGGGCAGCATCTGCACCTGCTTGGCCTGCAGCGCATAGGCGAGATGCGTCGTGCGATCACACGCCGGCTGGTCCGCGTTGGCCAGCTGCGCGCGCTGGCGGCCGACGAGCAGCGCCTGCACGCTCGGATGGAGGCCGATGCGCTGCAGCCGCGCGAGCGCGTCGTCGAGCGGCAGGTGGCGCTCGGCGAGTTCGAGGGCGGCGGCATGACGGCCATGGCGCAGGTGGGCCTGCAGCGCCCGGTTGGCCGCAAGGGTCGAGTAGTGATGGTCGAAGCGCCGCAGGTAGATCTCGGCGAGGGCCAGCAACTCGTCGTCGCGTCCGGCCTGCTCGAGGGCGAAGGCCAGGCCTTCGAACGCGCCGACCGGCGTGCCCGGCAGCTCGAGGGCCTTGCGGAAGTGGGCCTGCGCCGCATCGATCCTGGTCTGGATCGCGGCCAGCGCTTCGGCATGCCGCTGCGCGTAGTACGCCGGGCCGTCGTGTTCCTTGAGCAGTGCCGCGAAGCGGTCGCGCGCCTGCGCACTCGCCGGGTCGCCGGCCGGGCGATAGAGGAAGAGCCGCAGCGCCCGCATCGCGTTGGCCTGCGCCTGGGCCGGCAGCCGCCCGGCGAGATCCTCGCGCAGCTTCGCGAGCAGACGTTGGTAGACCGCCTGGTTGGCCTCGCCGGCCAGCTCCTCGGCCCGGCCCGGGTTCGGGCTGCCGCCGGCGAGCAGCCGTTCGGCAGCGACCAGGGCTTCGTCGGCCCGGCCGAGGTTGATCAGGAAGGCGATGCGTTCCTCGTCGAGCCCGTGCTCCTTGCCGGGCAGCAGCAGCCGCAGGTCCTCGAGCGCCGCCAGCGCCTGCTTCGGATCCCCGAGCTCGATGTGGATCTGGTGGCGCAGGCGCAGGAGCCGCGCGCGCAACCCCGCGTCGGCCTGGCCGAGGTCGCGCTCGGCGATCCCGAGCGCCTTGAGGGCGGCCGCCGGCCGGCCGGCGGCGTGCAGGCGCTCGGCTTCCGCGATCGCCGTGTCCGGGCCCGCGAGACCGGCCAGGGCGTAACCGACGGTGGCCGCGAGGGCGACGAAGACGAACCCGGAGAAGATCAGCAGCGAGCGCCGCAACATCGCTGGGCCTCTTATACCCCGCCTAGCCGAGTCCGAACTTGCGCATCTTGTGGAACAGGGTGCTGCGGTCGATGCCGAGGCTCTGCGCGGTGCTCTGGCGGTTGCCGCCGTGGCGCGTCAGGGCCTGCTCGATCAGGGTGCGCTCGTGGTGTTCGAGCGCCACGCGCAGCGGGCGCTCGGCGTCGGCGTCGGCCGTGGTCGCGATCGCCGGCACGGGACGCTGCAGATCCGCCGGCAGGTCGGAGAGGCCGATCTCCGTGCCATCGCTGAGCACGACCGCCCGTTCGACCACGTTCTCGAGCTGGCGCACGTTGCCGGGCCACGGCGCCTGCACGAGCGCATCCATGGCCTCGCGCGAGAAGGCCTGCGCCGGCTTGCCGTTGTCGCGCGCGAAGCGGCGCAGGAAGTGCTCGGCGAGGTACGGCACGTCGCCGCGGCGCGCGCGCAGCGGCGGCATCTCGAGCGCGACGACGTGGATGCGGTAGTAGAGGTCCTCGCGGAAGCGCTTCGCCTGCACTTCCTGCAGCAGGTCCTGGTTGGTGGCCAGCACCACGCGCACGTCCACCTGGATCGGCCTGGTGTCGCCGACGCGTTCGAGCGTGCGCTCCTGGAGCACGCGCAGCAGCCGCACCTGGAAGCTCGGCGAGCTGGTGCCGATCTCGTCGAGGAAGATCGTGCCGCCGTGGGCGGCTTCGAACTTGCCCGGCCGATCCTTGATCGCGCCGGTGAACGCACCGCGCACGTGGCCGAAGAGCTCCGACT